>NZ_SZWS01000061.1:184795-199207 GCF_005281245.1 Citrobacter sp. wls826 | reverse complement strand
TGGCTCGATACAGAGCAAGTCAGCACCGGGAACGCCCCAGAGCGCAAGCCAGTCATATTCAGCCGTTTCAAGCGTCATGACGATTGTGCCGTCGGGTGAACAAACCCTGATCTGTTGCTGCTGGCAGTCACCGAAGTAAATGGCACCCTCGCGAAAGGCTGCCTCTGTCAGTGCAAAGGACTGCGTTGTTCGAGTCAGGTCTTCCGTGACAAGTGTTCTGTTACGCGTAGGAAAAGGCCCTCTGACCGCCAGCTCACCAAACTTCACCTGCCATCCCGTTTGGCTGGACACAGGCAGCGCAAACCCGGGGTGCCAGCCAATGGAATACAAGAATGGCTGACGGTCATCATTAAAAACTCGCTGTGTCACACTGACCCCAAACTCATGCAACATGAGCCGTAACTGAATCCGCCAGCACCATGGCCATACGCCAAGGGTTTCAGAGGTGGAGCAGGCTTCCAGCAACAGATGGTTCACACCTTGTTCAAGGCAGGTAAACGTCTGATGTCGTAAAAAACCGTGTGCCGATAACGGCAGATGTCGATTGTTTACACGCAGTCCTTCATGGATGAGCGCCCCGACCACAGGAAACAGCTGCGTTGCCGAGTTATTCCAGACGCCTGGCTGCGGTTGCCACAACCATTCACGCCCCGTGGATTTATCGCGCAGAGAAGATAGCTCACCGCCCGCCGCGTTCACCACGACCAGAAAGCGGTTATTTTCAAGCTGCCAGACGTTCATGATTACTCTGTCCTCAGCAGCAATCGGCTCTGATAAACCAGCGCCTTATGCCGGTCTCCGGTGAAACAAGCATCAATCAGCGTGAAGATATCCCTTTCAGCCAGTGAATGTCCGGCCGGGAAATGCTTCAGCAACGCATCCTGCGTTATGCCCTGCTCTTTGGCTGCACTGAGGACAAAACGTAATGCCTCTTCCACGCCATGATGCGCACAGCGATAGGCTTTCCCGGTCCATGGACGCTGTCTGGCCCAGTGCTCAGCGAAGGCCATCTCGCGTTCCAGCGTTAGCATGTCCAGTTCAAAACGGACGTAGAGTTCTGGTGGTGCATCATGCCGTTCCATCAGCCCAGTTATTGCCTGTGCGTAGTGAAACGCACGTTCACTGTCGTGAAGAGGACGCATCTGCTGCGGATCGGCGTTGAGGTCGAAGAGTTTATCCCCGAACCGCCACGGATTCAGATAACCAAAGGTTGCAGGAATTTGCATGACCTGCGCGCCCTGGGTGAAATCAAAGCCGGGATGGATAGTGATATTCTGCAGCTCATTCACCTTGAACATGCTGTCGATTCGGGCCGGCATCAGGGTATATTCATACAGCCCCCCCTTCCCTTCCTCCCGTGGGCAGCGCATATAGACGTACTCGCCGTCGGTGATATTGATGTGGCCGCCAAAGTAGCCAAACATCGCATAATCACGTACTGGGGTATCATTTTCCACAGCCGGACGCAGCGGCTTACCGGTCATGGATGGCGGACGTGGAACGTCGAAATACTCCAGCAGAGTTGCCGGAATATCGATAGTCTGTGCCAGCGCGCTGCGGCGTACGCCTTCTGCTTTACAACGTGGATCGCGGATAAAGAATGGTGTGTTTGCGATTTCGTTGTACACCGGCATGATGTTCTTGCCCCACCATTGATGCTCTCCCAACAGGAATCCGTGGTCGGTACAGACGATGAACAACGTGTCTTCCCACAGCTCCAGTGCTTTCAGCTTGTCCATCACCTGGCCAAGGTAGTCGTCACACATGGTGATGAGTGCCTGGTAGAATTTTCGGACTTTATCATCATCCCTGCCGCCTGGTGCGCCGCAGTAGTAAGGCACCCACCCGTCAAATTCATCAGGGGTGCAGCCATACTGCGCAAGGTATTTTTCCGGTACGAAGAACGGTTCATGGGGATCGAAACATTCGATCTGCAGGAACCAGTTATCCTGATCTTTATTGGTTTCCAGGAAATCTATACCGGCACTGATGGTACGGTGAGTAAAGTGATCGTCCTGGATGGGCATCGCCGCACGGTTAATCAGGTCCTGGATCATACGCCCGCTGCGACGGCGCAGGGTTTCTTCGTCTTCCATTCCCTGCCAGTTGATGGCTGGTTTTTCAACCTGCCCTTTCCAGCAATCCCCTTCCTGGCCGCGGATAAACTCAAAGGTGGAATAACGGGTATGGTAGGTCGCTCCGCCATCACGCCAGTAGTGTTTATGGTCGGTCACCATATGGGTATGAATGCCAGCCTGCTTCAGCACCTGGAACGTTGAGAAATCGAACGGCTCCAATGGCCCCCAACTGCGGTGCAGAAAATTATAACGCCCAGTATGCAGTTCGCGTCGGGCTGGCATGCAGGGCATGCTGCCGACATAGAAGTTATCAAACTGCGCAGACTCACGGGCTAGCCGGGTAAAATTGGGAGTGATGGCATCGCCCCCATAAGGGGCGAGGTGGTTACGCGTCAGCGTATCAAACATCAGCATTACAGCTTTCATAAAACGTCTCTTCTTTATGAACCGATAAATTCTTCGACTTCGTTTTTAATCAGCGTCACGTGTGGGCCGTAGACTACCTGCACCCCCTCTCCACGGATAAACGCCCCACGGCTGCCGAGTAGTTTAAAGGCGTCCACAACAACGCTTTGTGGGTTTTTGACTGTGATACGAAGACGAGTGGCGCAGCAATCCACATCAACAATATTGTCCCGGCCCCCCAGTGCCTGCACGATCCCTGCAGCCCGTTCACTGCCACTGACAGATGCCGCTACCGGCTGTTCATCTTCTGCGTCATCTTCACGGCCCGGCGTGTTCAGTTGACGCCATTTGATAAGGAAGCGGAAGGAGAAGTAATACAGGCAGAACATGACCACACCGAGAGGGAGCATCAGCAACCAGTTGGTTTTGGCATTACCCTGAAGAACACCAAACAGCAGAAAGTCGATAAGCCCGCCGGAGAATGTCTGTCCAACCGTGATTTGCAGGATGTGTGTAAACATAAATGCCACGCCTGTTAGCACAATGTGCATGCCATACAGCAACGGCGCGCAGAACATGAACGCAAATTCCAGCGGCTCAGTAATGCCGGTGACAAACGCAGTTAGCGCAGCGGAAAGCATCAGGCTGGCAACTTTTTTCTTGTTCTCAGGACGGGCAGAATGGTAGATAGCCAGCGCTGCACCCGGCAGGCCGAACATAAAGTCTGCGAAACGCCCGGCCATGAAACGGGATACCCCGATGTAGTACTGCGTCACAGAGGGATCGGCCAACTGGGCAAAGAAGATTTTTTGCGTTCCTTGTACCAGGTGTCCGTTCACCATTTGCTCCCCTCCCACACTGGTCAGCCAGAATGGCAGGTAGAACAGATGATGAAGGCCCAAGGGAATGAGGCATTTGAGGATCATGCCGTAGAACAGGGTCCCAACATAACCGGTTTTTTCAACCAGCCCCCCCAGATGGGTAATGCCCGTCTGGATATGAGGCCAGACCCAGAACAGCGCCACCCCGAGGAAGATGGCAAAAAAGGAACTGACAATAGGCACGAAACGGGAGCCGCTGAAAAAGGCCAGCAGACTGGGTAGCTCGGTTTTGCCAAACCGCTTTTGAACCCAGAAGGCCAGCAGACCACTCATGATCCCGCCCATCACGCCGGTTTGTAGCGTAGTGATCCCCATTACACTCGCCTGCCCGGCTGCGGCCAGATTCTCTGAGGCCAGCGTTCCAGATAGCAATAGTGACGCGTTGATCGCCTTGTTCATGACGATAAAGCAAAGTACTGCAGCAAGACCGGCCGTTCCCTTGTCGCTTCGTGCCATACCTACAGCGATGCCCACGGCAAACAGCAGAGAGAGATTATCGAAGACCACGCTACCACACAGTTTCATGACGGTAAAAATCGCCTGAATCACTTCACTGTTGAGGGCTGGATAGGTGGAGATGGTAACCGGATTGGTGAACACGCCACCGAATCCCAGAAGCAGACCTGCGGCTGGCAGGACGGCAATCGGCAGCATAAACGATTTACCCAGATTTTGTGCTCCGGCAAACAGTTTGCTCATAAAGACCCCTAATGTTGGTGTTATGAAGTTTATATTTCATGTTATATTGATATCAATGAAAACTATGTTTCAGTCTTTTTTGGCCAAAGTCAAAACACAGTGATAAAAGAGTGAGCAATATCACTAAATTTCGTGTGTGATTTATTCAGGAGCGACCATGAGCAAACCATTCCATTTGATGGCCAAGCCCGTCAGCTATCAGTGCAATATCGCCTGCGATTACTGCTTCTATCTGGAAAAAGAACAGAGCACGCTGAAACCCCGTAAACCCGCCCGGCATATGGATGATGTCACGCTTGAAGCATATGTGCGGCAGTACATTGAGGCGAACCCTGGCCCAGAGGTGGAATTTACCTGGCAGGGAGGCGAACCAACGCTTGCCGGTATTGCTTTCTATGAAAAGGCGATGCAGTTGCAGAGCAAATATGCCGGGAAGAAGCGTATCAGTAACAGCATCCAGACCAATGGCGTGCTGATTGACGAGGCATGGGCTGCATTCCTGGCGAAAAATCAGTTTCTGGTCGGCCTGTCGATTGACGGTCCAGCCTGGTTGCACGACCGCTACAGGAAGACCCGGAGTAAGCAGTCTGTTTTTGACAACGTACTGCGGGCGATGGATTTGCTGAAGAAACACCATGTTGATGTGAATGTTCTGACTGTCGTCAATAATGTCACCGCTGAACATCCGCAAGAGATTTACGCGTATCTGACCCAGGAACTGAAGGCTGAGTTTGTTCAGTTTATCCCGGCGGTCGAGCAGCGCCCGGCTAACGAAAAGTATGGTGAATTACTCTACCCACAGACACTCGCCGGTTCCGTCACGGAGTGGTCAGTATCCGGGGAACAATGGGGGAACTTCATGAAGGGGGTATTTGACCTGTGGATACGCAGGGACGTTGGCCGCGTGTATGTACAGATGTTTGATAGCGCGCTGGCGGCCTGGCTTGGTGAAAAGCCATCACTGTGCGTAATGCAGTCTTCCTGCGGTTTTGGTCTGATCGTGGAGCAAAACGGTGACGTCTACAGCTGCGACCATTACGTTTACCCTGAGCACCGGTTGGGAAATCTGCGCCGGGATAGCCTGGCGAAGATGGTCGCCAGCAAACAGCAACGCAAGTTTGGGTTTGCTAAAACAGAGGTGAGTTCAGAGTGCATGCGCTGTGAGTGGCGATTTGCCTGTCATGGCGGTTGCCCGAAGCACCGGATACATAAAATGGGCGAGCGCTGGCATAATCACCTGTGTGCGGGCTACAAGGCAATTTTCAGTCATGTTTCCCCTTACATGCATTATATGGCCAGACAAATCAGTATGCAGCGACCACCAGCAGAGGTGATGCAGGTGGCCGCGATTATTGCTAATCAGGAAAGCCATTCCCGGGGCTCATAGATAACGCATCAGCTATAAATCGCTGATGGATTCCAGTAATGGATATACTTTCGGCCACGCAAGAAAATAAGGCAGTGTGCTAAGTTCGTCAGACAAACCTTTGTTGAAAGTCTCAGGGTGTGAATGACGATATCTGGCGCAACGCCGCCCATCAGCCCTCCTCAAAATTAATGAACACATCTAATAAACCCTAGCTAATTACCCCATCTAATCGAATAAATAACTTTGCGTTATGCTTTTCCTCGACAACAGCCAAAGGATAACGTCATGCAAACTGTAAAACTGAACAACGGTATTGAAATGCCCCTGCTGGGCTTTGGTGTGTTTCAAATGTCTGATGCCGCTGAATGCGAAAGAGCCGTGATTGATGCCATCGACACGGGATACCGCCTGATCGATACCGCCGCGTCTTACCAGAATGAAACCCAGGTTGGGAACGCTCTGAAACAAAGCGGTATCGCCCGTAACGAACTCTTTGTAACGACCAAGCTGTGGCTGCAGGATACTCATTACGAAGGCGCTAAAGCCCAGTTCGAACGCTCCCTGAATCGTCTGCAACTTGATTATGTTGACCTGTATCTGATTCACCAGCCTTACGGTGATGTCCATGGGGCATGGCGTGCCATGGAAGAATTACAACAGGCAGGAAAAATTCGCGCCATTGGCGTCAGCAACTTCCATCCTGACAGACTGGCCGACCTTATCGCCTTCAACAACGTTGCCCCTGCGGTAAACCAGATTGAAGTTAACCCCTTCAACCAGCAGCTGCATGCCGTTCCTTGGAATCAAAGCCGTGGCATTCAGCCGGAAGCCTGGGCTCCGTTTGCTGAAGGGAAAAATGGTCTGTTCCAGCATCCCGTGTTAACGGCAATTGGTCAGAAGTACGGCAAAAGCGTGGGCCAGATTGTTCTGCGTTGGATCTTCCAGCGAGGCATCATTTCACTGGCGAAATCGGTGCGCAAAGAACGCATGGCAGAGAACATTAACATTCTCGATTTTGAACTCAGTTCTGAAGATATGCTGCAGATTGCTGCCCTCGACACTGCAACCAGCGCCTTCTTCTCTCACCGCGATCCGGCGATGGTGGAATGGCTGACCGGCCGCAAACTTGATGTTTAAGTCGCGATAAAAGAGGTATTCATTCAATGCAAAAACGTTATCTGGGTAAATCCCGACTCGAAGTATCCGCGCTTGGGCTCGGCTGCATGGGCTTAAGCCATGGCTACGGTCCGGCGACCGATACCCGTCAGGCTATCGAGCTTATTCGCGCTGCGGTTGAACGTGGCGTCACCTTCTTCGATACCGCTGAAGTGTATGGCCCCTTTCTTAATGAAGAGGTTGTAGGCGAAGCCTTAAAACCGTTTCGTGACCGCGTGGTTATTGCCACCAAGTTTGGTTTTACTTTTGGCGACGACAACAAGCAGCAGATTTTAAACAGCCGTCCGGAGCATATCCGTGAAGCTGTGGAAGGATCATTACGCCGCCTTAAGACTGATGTCATTGATCTGCTGTATCAACACCGTGTCGACCCGGATGTCCCCATTGAAGATGTCGCGGGAACTGTGAAAGACCTGATAGCGGAAGGCAAAGTCAAACATTTCGGTCTGTCCGAAGCGGGCGCACAAACCATTCGTCGTGCACATGCCGTACAACCGGTCACTGCGCTGCAAAGCGAATACTCTCTGTGGTGGCGCGAACCTGAGCAGGAAATCCTGCCGTTACTGGAGGAACTGGGTATTGGTTTCGTTCCCTTCAGCCCATTAGGCAAAGGCTTCCTGACGGGATCGATTAAGCCAGGAACCACTTTTGGCAAGGATGATTACAGAAGCCAAGTGCCGCGTTTCGCCGAACAGGCGATTGAAGCCAATGAAAAGCTGGTCACCTTGCTGGGTGAACTGGCGGCCGAGAAAGGTGTGACGTCTGCGCAAATCGCGCTGGCATGGCTGCTGGCACAAAAGCCGTGGATTGTTCCTATCCCTGGTACCACCAAACTACACCGGCTGGAGGAAAACCTGGGGGCTGCCGACATCATTCTTTCACAGAAGGATACGCAGCAGATAACCCAGGCGCTGGAAACGATTAACATCGTCGGTGAACGTTACTCTCCTGAGCACCTGGCCCGCGTAGGCCGTTAATACCCGAACGGGTCTACGGACCCGTTATTGGGCGTAGCGAAGTGCATCGATCATCAGCGCAAATGCGGGCGGGTGCTGCTTACGGCTCGGGTAGTAAAGATAATATCCAGGGAAAGACGGACACCAGTCCTGCAGAACCTGAATAAGCTCTCCTGACTTTATATAATCCTGCACCCTGTCTTCAGGCATACAGGCAATGCCAAAACCGGATAAAGCAGCATCAATCCTTTCTGCCTGCTGATTAAACGTTACCTGCCCTTCCACTCTGACCCGTAACGGTTTCCCTTCCTTCTCAAACTCCCAGTGATAAAGCCCACCGGCAGTCGGCAGGCGCATATTGATGCACCGATGATTTTGTAGCTCGTGCGGCGTTTCAGGTGCAGGGTTTGCCGCGAAGTAAGACGGTGCTCCCACCACGGCCATGCGCATGTCCGGGCCAATTCTTACAGCAACCATATCCTTATCCACGCTTTCGCCCAGGCGGATCCCGGCATCAAAACGGCCCTCAACAATATCGACAAAGCCGTTATCAACCACCAGTTCGAGATTAATTTCCGGATATTCCCTGAGGAAAGGTTTTAACTTTGGCCATACCAAACTTCGCGCGGCATGCTCCCCGGCAGATAAGCGGATATTGCCGGAGGCAGTGCCGTTCAGTTGAACCAGCGATTCCAGCTCCTGTTCAAGATCGGCAATACGCGGTTCAAGGCAGGCAATAATTCTCTCACCGGCTTCCGTAGGGGCAACGCTTCGGGTCGTACGGGTCAGAAGGCGGATATTGAGCCTTTCCTCCAGCGCCTTCATCGCATGGCTGAGTGCAGACTGAGATACACCCAGTTTGCCCGCTGCTTTGGTAAAACTTCGCTCCCTTGCCACCACCAGAAAGATTTGCAGTTCGTTGAAGTTTTCTTTGAGCATCGGCGATTTCCTTATGGTGGCATTCCCTTCATCGCGCACTCATGAAGGGTGTTCATAGACACAATCATTTTAGCCCTATTACTGACAATAATGATAATTGATATTCTGGCTGTAGAGAAAATAAGTCTGAGTTATCAGAAGGTTTATCATGAAAATACTCATTGCAGGCGCGACCGGAAGTATTGGTCTTCATGTCGTGAATACCGCTATCGAAATGGGCCATCAGCCCGTGGCGCTGGTCAGAAATAAACGGAAAGTAAAATTACTTCCGCGTGGAACGGATGTTTTTTACGGCGATGTTTCAATGCCTGAAACACTTACCGATTTGCCGAAAGATATTGATGCCATCATCTTCACTCTCGGTTCCGATGGCCAGGGGCGTATTGGCGCCAGAGCGATAGATTACGGCGGTGTGCGTAACATTTTACGACTCTTCAGGGATACACCTGTACGCATCGGTTTAATGACCACGATTGGCGTGACTGAACGACTCAGTACCTGGAATCAACGCACTGAGGTTCATGACTGGAAAAGACGTGCCGAACGTCTGGTCAGAGCGAGTGGTCACCCGTATACCATCGTCAGACCCGGCTGGTTTGATTACAACAATGATGATGAACACAGAATCGTTTTGCTCCAGGGGGATCGTCGCCATGCAGGAACACCAGAAGATGGTGTGATATCAAGGCAGCAAATCGCCCAGGTTCTGGTCAGTGCCCTGACTAACGAGGCGGCAAAAAATAAAACGTTTGAGCTGGTGGCCGAACGAGGCGAAGCACCGCGGGATCTTACTCCACTGTTTGCAGACCTGCAGGCTGATGATCCACAAAAAAATGATGGCGTTTTAGATATAGACAATATGCCTCTGTGTGAAGAACCTGAGTGCATTATTAACGAGCTGAACCGCACGGGGTTGCTGAAATCTATAAATAAATCATAAGCATCTCGACAAGGCTGTATCATCGCCCTCTTATAATGCGCGTTAATTTATGTTCACAACAGAAGACATCATCGATGAGATAACCCGAGCGATTGATTTAAACTTACACAAATCGCTGAAGGTAAGTTCAGCGTATCGATGATCAGGCATGCTTCAGCCAGTTCCGGAATATTTGCGCTTGCAGTATTCCCTGAAAATCAATCAGCCCTGAGCAACCAAGTTTCTTGATCAGATTCTGCCTGGCCTGGTAAATGGTTTTTAAGTGTAGATTTAACATGGCAGATATCTCAAAAACAGTTCGCCCCTCCCCTAGCTGCGTTAAAATATATTTATCTCGCGCAGTCAAGGAGATATTGAGTTCCGATTGATGCTCGTGCTTTCCACCAGCACGAGTAATATCAATAATAAATTGCTTGATTGAGGCAACATCGCTATCTACTGGCAGTCTGTAAAGTGAGATGTCATTGAGATACTGATACAGATGGCCATCAATCAGCAGCACCAGACGATATGTATTCAGATCGTAATTTTGCTTTTTTACCGCATCAAAGTGATTAGCGGTGAAGAAAACAAGTCGCGCCTTGTCATCTTCAAAAACGATATCTGCAAGGATATTCTTTAACCCTTGCCTGATATAGATATCATCAATCCATAAAACTGCGTTTCCAGCATGTTCCTGCACGATGTTCATCATTATGACCTCAACGAAAAATCACCATTGACCTCACCGGGCTGCGAAGTTTTATCGAGTTGAAGATGTGCCAGTATCTGTGAATAGAGATCGGTCAGTATCACATTCTTCTCATTCTTCAACTGCGTGCTGAATGCCTGAATAAGAACATCATTACTGATACAACCCTGTTTTAACATGACATTACGCTCTATATCCTTATACAAAGCGCAGCGGAAAATAAAATCTTCCGGAATTGAATTAGCCATATCAACTCCATAATATGCAGTCATAAAAATAAGAGGATGCTATGTATAGTCTTAATCCAAACAGCGAAGCGACAGAACTTACATCATACAATAATTGTGCTGTGTATTTATATTAATGTGCTATCTCATTAGACGTCATCAGCCGTATAACGTAACACTATTTCCAGGGTTTTTCTGATAATGTCTGCCTTGACAACGTCAGTTGTTGACTCCAGAGAACTAATCAGGCTTAAAATGATGTTTTTATTATTAACATTATCACCTGCCAGAATTACATTTGTTACCGCCTGCCCCAATACCACTGACTCATCTGCTAATAGTTCACCTGCATTATGGAAGTAACTTGATAAAGCTTTATCCGTCATTACACTGTGGACATTAATTTCATGAAGCATGGTAACCTCGCTTGTATAGTCTGGAGAATTATCTTTAATGTAATTTAGGGTTTTTGCTGGCACTGAAAGCACTCTCATCTCTCGTTTTTTCCGGTTTTCTGCTTATCTTCCCCGGATTAACATTTGTGAAATCATTGATAACGCTGTCAATTAATTGTTTACGTGTACCATCCATTTCACTGGCATGCATAAGCCGCAATTGCTTAATCAGTGCAGCTAACGAAACGTCTTTATGCATTCGCAAAATTTCTAGCACAGCCAAACCTGTAATTTCATGTTTCAAGCGTTCACTGTCAGGTTTCTTCATAACTCCTTCACTACTTACCCATAATCATAGTAGGGCTTTATTTTATTCGAAAAGCAGGCCGATTAACGCATTGTAATGTTTCTGTTCATTCTCACCTGATGCATTTTCAAGACGGTGCAGAAGTTTGGTACACAGTGATTTGCGACTGAGATTGCGCCCATCTTTTAGTATCTCAGTCACGATTTCGCCCAACGTTTCCTGTTGGGTTGGCAGATGCGCTTTAGCAAAGTAACGAGAAATCGCGCTTGCAGAATCAGTGCGAACGGTATGCTGCTGCATGGAGTGCTCCTGTAACAAAATGCTGGTGAATATTAAGTTTTATAACAGTAGCAAAGCTGTACCGAAAATGTGTACAACATAGCACGCTAATTTTTAGCAAAAAATGCTAAACCAATTAAATCATGTGGTTACGATGGTTAAGATCTCCATGAAATTCAATTTCTTTGTACAAATCACTTTGTGTTATCAATGAAATTGATCTGTATTAGCCCGATTACTTGTAAAGACAAAGTTAGAATTATGTATTAAAATCAGGGCGTAACCTGGTTTGTCTGATACTGACCAGACCTCTTCTCTTTCCTTGATCCCGGACTGTCCATGCTCACGACCATTATTTACCGTAGCCATCTACGTGAAGACGCCCCTCTCAAAGCGCTTGAGGATATGGTGACAGCCGCAAATATCAAAAACAGGCGATCAGATGTTACGGGGATCTTACTCTTTAACGGCCATCACTTTTTCCAACTGCTTGAAGGCCCAGAGGAACAGGTAAAAGAGATCTATCGTTGTATTTGTAACGACCCCCGGCACCACAATATCGTTGAACTGATGTGTGATTACGCGCCTGCGAGAAGATTCGGAAATGTAGGGATGGAGTTATTTGATTTACAAAAACATGAACGGAATGACGTCCTGCAAGCTGTACTCAATAAGGGTACGTCCAAATTTCAGCTCACATATGATGACAGAGCATTACAGTTTTTCCGCACATTTGTCCTCGCCACGGAAAAATCGAGCTATTTTGAAATACCTGCGCCTAATTACTGGAGTTTTATAACCGACAATACCTGTACCATCCTGGATGAAAGCACACTCCCGTCAGATACAGATTTCAGCTTTGCTTTTCAACCAATTATCGATCCTATGTCACAGCGCGTCATTGCGCTGGAAGCCCTTATTCGCGGTAAAGACGGTGAAACGCCCGCAACGTATTTTGACAAATTCAAACCTGAAGATGTGTATACCGCTGATCTGCAGAGCAAAAAGACTGCATTTGCAATGGCAAGCGCACTGGGTCTTAATCACAAAATGCTGTCGGTTAATCTGTTACCCATGACCCTGGTAAACAGACCCGATGCAGTCAGCTTTCTTATAAACGAAATCGCGGCGCATGGACTGGTGCCTGAACAAATCATTGTTGAGTTTACCGAAAGTGAAGTTATTTCGCGTTTTGATACGTTCGCGCAGGCCGTGAAGTCACTCAAGGCAGCGGGTATATGTGTGGCGATAGATCATTTCGGGGCAGGTTTTGCCGGGCTTCAGCTTTTGTCTCGCTTTCAACCGGACCGAATTAAGATAAGCCGCGAACTCATCACTGATGTGCATAAAAGTGGACCACGGCAGGCCATCATTCAGGCCATAATCAAATGCTGCGCTTCTCTGGAGATTATGATTTCTGCGGTCGGCGTCGAAAAACCTGAAGAGTGGATGTGGCTTGAATCCGCGGGTATTGAGATCTTCCAGGGTAACCTGTTTGCAAGAGCCTGCCTGAATGGTACTCCGTCTGTCGCGTGGCCAGAGAAAAAATGATTTCTCAGCGTTATAATAATTAACGTATTGTTATTACACAATAATCCCGCCACCTCTTTTATGCTGAACATAAAAATTCAGCATTTACTCCCTACGTGATAGTAAAGTAAATCTTAATTTTGCTAGAATCCTATGTATGTTTTGTACAATTTGATGCATGTTGTACAAAGTAGCAGGAACCGCATATCGGTGACGGAGAATCAGGAGTGTCTGGGGGAATTATGGCTTATTACAGCATTGGGGATGTCGCAGAACGTTGCGGGATAAATCCTGTCACCCTTCGGGCATGGCAACGACGTTACGGTTTACTCAAACCTCAACGCAGCGAAGGTGGCCACCGACTCTTTGATGAAGAGGATATTCAACGTATTGAAGAAATAAAACGTTGGATTAGCAGTGGCACACCCGTTGGCAAAGTTAAAGCATTGCTGGAAACCAGTACCCGTGAAACTGACGACGACTGGAATCAATTGCAAGAAGAGATGATGGGCATTCTTCGTATGGCGTATCCCCCGAAGCTGCGAGCCAAAATTATCGCACTCGGTCGCGCCTACCCCGTAGATGCGTTGATTGATCGCGTTTATCTTCCTGTGCGTCAGCGGTTGATACTTGACCATAATACATCCCGCATCATGAACAGTATGCTTGATGGCGCATTGATTGAATATGTAGCCACCCTGCTGTCTGAAATGCGGCGCAAATCAGGGAAAGATGCCATCCTGATGGCCTGGGATGTTGAAGACCGAACCCGTTTATGGCTCGAAGCCTGGCGTTTATCGCAATCGGGCTGGCATATTGCCGTGCTTGCTGAACCCATTGAATCGCCAAGACCTGAACTTTTCCCCGGGCAAACGCTTTTTGTCTGGACTGGTATTACGCCAACCCGCAGACAAAATGAACTTCTACAACACTGGAACGAACAAGGTTATAAAGTCATTTTTCACAGCCCATAACCAACATGTATCGCAGTAATGAGCTGAGTAAGATAAATCTTACTAATTCTCATTTTTTGGGTGGTTATTTTGAATGCCATCCAATGAATCTGTGTTCCCTACCCGCCTGACTTAATGCCCGCAGTAGCATAAAAACAAAACAATATACTCACCCGTGGGTATTATTTTTTTGCATACGACATCACCTTTTTCCTAAGTAAAATTCATTAGATCAACTGGCGCACGCCTAATACTTATTCTAGGGTTAAACCATGTCTTCTTGTACCACATTATTGTTTATTGTTTTTCTAAAGTAATAAATGTGGTTATTTGAAAAAGGTAAAGGATATGGCTCTAGTCTTAGACAAACGCTTAATTCTTTGTTGCTGCGCCTTTTCCATTATTCCCGTGGCAAATGCAGCAACCGTTAACGGAACATTTCAGGTACTGATGACGATTCAAAAGGCCTGTACCGTGACTGCCGGTTCGGCTTCAAATATCACGCTTGGGCCGGTGAATACCACGGCAACAAATACCAATGCAAGCAACACGATTTCGATTAATTGCTCAAAAACCACGCCCTATTT
>NZ_SZWS01000061.1:179408-184747 GCF_005281245.1 Citrobacter sp. wls826 | reverse complement strand
GGCCTGGCGCCGTCGGCCGCCAATGGGGGGACGACGACGGGCTCAGGCGCCATGTCCTCCGTGGCTAACGCTGCCACCAATACCGATAAAGTGCCCTACCAGCTAAATCGAACATCAGCAACAGGTCCGGTGTGGGGGAACACCGCCACCGACACCGCGCCTGGAAACGGCGTAGCGGCGACGGGGACCGGGCTGGTGCAAACGTTTACGGTTTATGCCACCGCACCGAGCGCCAACTTCACTCCTGACGACTATGCCGACACGGTAACGGTTAACGTTAACTACTAACTTCAGGAAGCCACATGAGAGTAAAACTGCCTGTTCAGCAGTGTGCCTGCGCATGCCTGTTAGGGATGGTTGCGAGCCTCAACCCTGCCGCCGCCAGCGGGCTGCAAATCGCCCCGGTCACGTTAACTTTGCTCGCGACGCAAAATGCCGATGGTATCTGGCTTAGTAATGCGGGTGAAAACGCGCTCAATGCCCAGGTTCGGGTTTTTCGCTGGAGCCAGAGCGCTTACGGCGACAAACTTTCCCCCTCTCAGGGGCTGGTCATTAGCCCGCCAATGCTGGCATTAGCCCCCGGAGAACGTCAGTTGATTCGCGTTATTCGGACCGGCCCACCTTCGGCACATGCTGAAGACGCTTATCGGTTATCGATAGATGAGTTACCGCCTGCAAAAGTAGAAAAAAATAAGCTTCAGTTTGTGCTGCATTATTCCGTCCCCGTTTTCATTCAACCAACATCAGCGGCGCAAACGCAGGCAAAATTGCAATGGAAATTACAACAGCTTGATGGCAAAAAATTTATTGAAGTGAGTAACCAGGGAAATGGGCATGCACAATTATCTGCTGCAACATTTATAAGCCCTGACGGTGCTAAAAAAGTTATTACGCCCGGACTGTTAGGCTACGTTTTACCCGGCTCAACGATGCGCTGGATAGTCTCTCCGTCGGCCAGTAATACTCATGATGGCGGGAAAGTTGAAGTCACAATCAATGGCCAAAAAACAGTACAAGATCTGTAACAGATCCTGGCTTCTGGTGAAATATTGCTTTCTCAATGGAGTATTAATATCGGGAATGGTTTGCGCACAAACGCTGAATAATAACCAGAACGAAGATGGTGTTATTAATGGCGCAGCGCAGCTCGTGGGGGTCAATTTGTATCTCGACGTCACCTTAAATGGGAATCCCGTTGGGCTGGTGCATTTGGGTTACGATAATGGAAAGCTCTATGCTGGGGCAGATACCCTGCGAAAAATGGGCTTTCGCTTTGCGCCTGACGCCACTCACGCCGTCTGCCTGAACGATATCCCCGAGCTAACCATTGACTATAACGTTCAGTTGCAAACGCTTTCGCTTACTGCGCCACTCAGTTCACTCGATCTTGCGACCACGCAGCTTAACTCCCCCGTAGAGACCGCGCCGACGGCGACAACATCACGCGGAGCGCTGCTCAATTACGATATCTATACCCAACAGGGGGATGAAAGCGCAATAAATACCTTCAGCGAACTCCGCGCTTTCAATGCTGCAGGCGTGCTCAGCACCACCCAGTTGACGCAGTATTCCACCGAGGAAAATGCGGATAACAGCGTTGAGCGACTTGATACCAGCTGGCGTACGTCATTTCCCGAAAAGATGTTGGCGGTAACCGTTGGCGATTCCCTGACCAGTTCACTTATCTGGTCCCGACCGACGCGTATCGGCGGCATTCAGATAGGAACCGATTTTGGTTTGCGGCCCTATATGCCAACCACCCCGCTCCCTGCATATCTTGGCTCCGCGACGTTGCCGTCAAACGTTGAGCTGTACGTCGACGGCGTCAGGTACTACAACGGAGAAGTCCCCGCGGGTAGCTTTCAGATCAACACAATGCCGAACATCAGCGGCGCGGGAACGGGTCAGGTAATGATGACGGATGCGCTGGGCAGAACGAGCGTACAAAATTTTTCGTTCTACAACGATCAGCAACTCCTGCGGGAAGGATTAACTGCCTGGTCTGCAGAACTGGGTACAGTGCGCGAAAACTATGGTTACTCCTCTTTTGATTATGCCAGCGCACCGGTACTGAGCAGTACATGGCGTCGGGGGTTTAGCAATACGTTCACCGCCGGGAGTCACGCTGAAACCAGCGATGGACTGATTAACGCGGGCTTCAGTAACGACTGGATCCCAGGCACCCGCAGCGGCACGTTTTCGACCTCAGTTGCCGCAAGTACCGACTCAGGAAAGAACGGTTTTCTGTACAGTTTTGGTTATCGTTGGTCCGGCGAACGGTTTAATTTCAGTACCAGTACGACGGCCACTTCCGGCGATTATCGTGATGTCGCCACCCATTATGGCGAGCCGCCACCGACGCTTAACAGCAATACGGTCATTGGCTATTCGCTGGAAGCTGCCGGTAATGTCAGCCTGAGTTACCTGCAGTTTCGTTATCCGCACGAAAATGCGGTGCGCTACGCCAACGCCAGCTGGTTCAAATCGATTACCGACAACATTTCACTGAATGCCGGATTCAACCAAAACATCGACGATAACCGCGATCGCAGTCTCTATCTGATGGTGACAATGACCACTGATAACAATCTCAGTGCCAGCAGCACCCTACAACGTACCAATGATGAGACCGGCTACCAGCTCAACGCCAGCCTGACGCCTCCTGCCGACGGCGGTTGGGGCTGGAATCTGGCCGCAAGTCAGCAGGCTTCCCGGCAAAGCGGTCAGGGAGAAGTGGGATATCTGGGTCGTTATGGTAAAGCGTACGCGGGATTTAGCCGTTTACCGGATAACCATTACGGCTACGCAGGCGCCACCGGATCGCTTGTTACCATGGGCGGCGGCCTGTTTGCAGCACGTGAAATCAACAATGGCTTTGCCGTCGTATCAACTGACGGCGTTCCTGACGTCCCGATTAAATTACAAAATAACCTGATTGGTCGCAGCGACGACCAGGGGCTATTGCTGGTCACGCCGCTGAACAGTTATCAAAAAAACCTGATCAGTATTGACCCTATGGATCTCCCCGCCAATATGCGGATCGCACGCGTTGAGACGAATGCAACGCCTGCCGATCGTTCCGGTACATTGGTTAGCTTTGGCATCACCCCGGTACGCGCTGCGCAGGTCATCCTCGTCGACAATCAGGGTAAACCCATTCCCGAAGGCAGCATGGCATACGCCATCAGCGGAGCAGGACAATCGTCTGTCGTTGGTTTTGATGGGATGACCTGGTTCGACACGCTGGAACAGCACAACGCGCTACGCGTTGAGACAGACACCGGCAGTTGTCGCGTGCAATTTGACTATCCCGCTTCCGCAAAGGGGATTGTGCAAATAGGTCCACTGGTTTGCCGGCCACACTAACAGGAGTGCGCTCATGAGGTTAAGGCATCTGTTACTCATCGCAGCCGTACTCTTTTGTCCGGCGATTAGCCATGCCGTAACCTGTTCGGTGAGCAATGTACAACCCATAAATTTGGGCTCAGTCAATCCGCTGTCTGCGACAGGCGCAACGTCATCAATGACGTTCAACTACACCTGCACCAAAGAGCTTGGCGACGTGCTGGCAGGGATCAACCTCTGTTTTAATATTGGCGCCTCAGCCGTCAGTGGCCAGGTGACACCCCGAAATATGTCATTAAACGGAACACCTGCCAGAACGCTGGCATACCAGCTTTACCAGGATGCCGGGCACACTAAAGTCTGGGGGAGTCAGTATCAGTCGGGAACAACTTTTCCAATGGTACAGCTTAACCTGCTGAATCTGACGCCAGTGACGGGCTCACTCACGGTATCAGCACAGATTGTCACGCCACAAACCTCAGCGGTCCCCGGAAGCTATCAGGATAGCTATACGGCGGCGACAGCCCTCGTCACCCTCAATCCTGGATTGCTTTTCCCGCCGACCACCTGTGGCGATACCGTTGCCGCCAGGCTTCCCTTCACCGTATCGGCGACGGTCAGCAAACAGTGCAATATCACCTCTGCAACCAATATTAGCTTTGCGCCCGCCGGGGCGACCGGGCGTAACCTAACGGCTTCAAATACCGTGGGCGTAGCATGTTCCAATAACACGCCTTACACCATCGGACTTCAGCCCTCTAACGGCAATACGGCAGGCAGCGGCGTGATGGCCGGCACGGGGTCAAATACGGACAAGGTCCCCTACCAACTTAGCTCGACGCCAGGGCCGTCCGGTACGGTTTGGGGCAATTCATCGCTCAATACCGTCGCGGGCAACGGTACGGGAACCACCACCACCTACCCGGTTTACGCCACCGTTCCCAGCGCGAACTACACGCCTGACAACTATGCTGATACCGTTACCATCGCCGTGACCTACTGACCCCAGCTTAATCGCAATAAAGCAAATACATTTTATTATCATATTATTTACTTTTAGAGGTGCGTCATAAATCTGACAAATTGCGATTTTTATAAATCATGCATATTAAATTACCCAGCCAGCAAAATTACCGAAATATCAGCACAATCAGAGAATAACTATTCACCTCTCGACCAAAGCCCACACGCTTCATACCGATAAACCGTGTTAGCCGGACAGGCCTTTCTATGAAATAAATGTTAAATTTAGGTTCATATGGTGTGATTCACTGTATACCACGGCCAAATTAAGAACATATTACTTTTATAACTAAGGTTTATCATGGATAAGTTATCTTACGCTTCAGATAGCAGCACATCTGCCTGGAATACCTACCTGCAACAAATCGAGCGTGTGGCCCCTTACCTGGGCGAACTTTCCCATTGGGTGGATACCCTGCGCCACCCAAAACGCGCGCTGATTGTCGATATCCCGGTGCAGATGGATGACGGTACTATCCGTCATTTTGAAGGGTATCGCGTGCAACATAACCTCTCCCGCGGGCCGGGCAAAGGCGGTGTGCGTTATCATCCTGATGTTGATCTTAATGAAGTGATGGCCCTGTCCGCATGGATGACCATCAAATGCGCAGCGTTGAACCTGCCGTACGGCGGTGCGAAAGGTGGCGTGCGCGTCGATCCGTTCTCGCTTTCCGAAGGTGAACTGGAGCGTTTAACCCGCCGTTATACCAGCGAAATCGGCATTATCATCGGGCCGCAGAAAGACATTCCTGCGCCGGATGTGGGGACTAACGGAAAGGTAATGGCCTGGATGATGGATACCTACTCCATGAACCACGGCACCACCGTGACCAGCGTGGTCACCGGTAAACCTATTCACCTCGGCGGCTCGTTAGGCCGTGATAAAGCCACCGGTCGTGGTGTTTTCGTCAGCGGTCTGGAAGTGGCGCGTCGTGCCAACATCGACGTTGAAGGCGCTCGCGTAGCGGTGC
>NZ_SZWS01000061.1:178771-179362 GCF_005281245.1 Citrobacter sp. wls826 | reverse complement strand
CGTCGGCAGTGAAGCCGCCCGCCTGTTCGCGGCAGCAGGAGCACGCGTGGTCGCGATTCAGGATCACACCGCAACGCTGTTTAACTCAACGGGTATCGACATGGCCGCGTTGTCTGCCTGGCAACTGGAGCACAAACAGATTGCCGGTTTCCCGGGCGCTGAAACCATTGCCAGCGAAGCCTTCTGGAGCCTGGAGATGGATATTCTGATCCCGGCCGCGCTCGAAGGCCAGATCACCCGTCACCGCGCGGAAACGCTGACCTGTAAACTGGTACTCGAAGGCGCTAACGGCCCAACCTATCCGGATGCCGACGACGTTCTGGCAAGCCGCGGTATCGTGGTTGTCCCTGACGTTGTTTGTAACGCCGGCGGCGTAACCGTCAGCTACTTCGAATGGGTTCAGGACATGGCTAGCTTCTTTTGGAGCGAAGAAGAGATTAACAATCGCATGGACAAAATCATGACCGATGCGATGGTACACGTGTGGGAAAAAGCGGCAGAGAAATCCTGCTCACTGCGTACGGCAGCCTACATTGTTGCCTGCGAACGCATTCTGCTGGCACGTAAAGATCGCGGAATTTATCCGGGCTA
>NZ_SZWS01000061.1:173044-178726 GCF_005281245.1 Citrobacter sp. wls826 | reverse complement strand
ATGCCTACAAACCACCTGCTCTGCAGGTGGTTTGTTTTCCATAAACACCCGTGAATCAGCTTCCCGGCCAAATACGGCCCAACCTCTCATTTTCGCTGTTTTATGCACCATGACGTTCCAATACGGAACATTATTATGTTGCTACGTTTCGTATTGAAACGCCCATTACAGCAATTTTCTTTTGCCAACCCGTGTGCAAAATTACCTTATCGGCAGCGAGCAGTCGCCGTGGCGTTGTATAACCCGATACCCTACATCAGATGCCTGCCCGAATCTGGCAGCCATCCAGGACTGTCTGCGGAGCATAAATAATGAAAAAATTGATTAACCGTGTTGAAGACGTACTGACTGAACAACTCGCCGGACTGGCGAAAGCGTATCCTTCCCTGGCACTGCATCAGGATCCGGTATATGTCACCCGCGCAGATGCGCCAGTAATGGGCAAAGTGGCGCTGCTTTCCGGCGGCGGCAGCGGACACGAGCCTATGCACTGCGGCTATATTGGTCAGGGCATGCTCTCTGGTGCCTGCCCGGGTGAAATTTTTACCTCACCCACGCCGGATAAAATGTTCGAATGCGCCATGCAAATTGATGGCGGCGAAGGCGTACTGCTGATCATCAAAAATTACACCGGCGATATTCTTAATTTCGAAACCGCCACCGAGCTGTTGCATGAAAGCGGCGTCAAAGTCACCACCATGGTAGTGGATGACGACGTGGCGGTGAAAGACAGTCTGTATACCGCCGGTCGTCGTGGTGTGGCGAATACCGTATTGATCGAAAAACTGGTCGGCGCGGCCGCCGAACGCGGTGACTCACTGGAAGTTTGTGCGGCGCTGGGTCGTAAACTGAATAACCAGGGCCACTCCATTGGGATAGCCATTGGCGCCTGTACCGTTCCGGCCGCCGGACAACCGTCGTTCACGTTGCAGGATAACGAAATGGAGTTTGGCGTGGGTATCCACGGGGAACCGGGCATTGACCGCCGCACCTTCACTTCCCTCGATCAGACCGTTGATGAAATGTTCGATACCCTGCTGGAAAACGGCAACTACAGCCGTACGCTCCGCCACTGGGACAACGTTCAGGGCGCGTGGCAGGAAGGCAAAGAAAGCAAACGCGCGTTGCAAAGCGGCGATCGCGTCATTGCGCTGGTCAATAATCTCGGTGCGACGCCGCTGTCAGAACTCTTCGGCGTGTATAACCGCCTCGAAAGCCGTTGCCAGGACGCCGGCATCGTCATTGAGCGCAATCTGATCGGTTCTTACTGTACCTCTCTGGATATGACCGGCTTCTCAATCACCCTGTTACAGGTGGATGACGACACGCTGAGCTTATGGGATGCACCGGTTCACACCCCTGCTCTCAACTGGGGTAAATAAGGAGATACATGATGTCCCTCAACAGAACACAAATTGTTAACTGGCTCTATCGCTGCGGTGAGATCTTCACCACCGAAAGTGATTTTCTCACCGGTCTTGATCGGGAAATTGGTGATGCCGACCACGGTCTGAACATGCACCGTGGCTTTAGCAAAGTCGTCGAAAAGCTGCCGTCCATCGCCGATAAAGACATTGGTTTTATTTTGAAAAACACCGGCATGGTGCTGCTCTCAAGCGTCGGGGGGGCCAGCGGTCCACTGTTTGGTACCTTTTTTATCCGCGCCGCCCAGGTGACCCAGGCTCATCAAAGCCTGACGCTTGAGGAGTTGTATCAAATGATTCGTGATGGCGCAGAAGGTGTGATTAGCCGCGGTAAAGCTGAACCTGGCGACAAAACCATGTGCGATGTCTGGCTGCCGGTAGTGGAATCTTTACGCCAATCCTGCGAGCAAAAGCTGAGCGTACAGGCGGCGCTGGAAGCGGCAAGCCAACAAGCGGAAGCAGCAGCGCAAAGCACCATCACCATGCAGGCCCGCAAAGGCCGCGCCAGCTATCTCGGTGAGCGCAGCATTGGGCATCAGGATCCCGGCGCAACGTCCGTAATGTTTATGATGCAAATGCTGGCTCAGGCGTCCAGAGAGTAAGGATAAAGCGATGGTAAACCTGGTTATTGTTTCTCACAGCGCCCAGTTGGGCGAAGGCGTCGGCGCGCTAGCCCGGCAGATGTTAATGGGTGATGGTTGCAAAATCGCTATTGCCGCAGGCATTGACGATCCTGAGAATCCGATTGGCACCGATCCTATCAAGGTGATGGAAGCCATTGAGTCCGTGGCCGATACGGATCACGTGCTGGTGATGATGGATATCGGTAGTGCGCTACTGAGTGCGGAAACCGCGCTGGAACTGCTCGATCCGGCCATTGCCGCCAAAGTACGTTTGTGCGCCGCGCCGCTGGTCGAAGGCACGCTCGCCGCAACGGTTAGCGCTGCCGCAGGTGCTGACATCGAGCGGGTCATCTGTGATGCCATGAATGCCCTCGACGCCAAATGTGAGCAACTGGGTTTACCTTCGCCATCTGCAGCAAAGCCGACATCCGCCGAATTCGCGCCCGATGCAGATGCTCATTCAGTGGCCATTGTGGTGAAAAACCCAAACGGCATTCATGTGCGTCCGGCTTCACGGCTGGTTTCCGCGCTGTCTGGCTTTAACGCCGATATGTGGCTGGAGAAAAATGGCAAGTGCGTCGTCCCTGATAGCCTGAATCAGATTGCCCTGCTGCAGGTACGCTGTAACGACACGCTGCGCCTGATTGCTAAGGGCGAACAGGCAGAGGATGCGCTGGCCGCATTCAAACAGCTGGCGGCTGAGAATTTTGGTGAATCGCTCGAGCCCGCGCATGCTGATACCGTAGTGACGAAGGTTCCCTCACAGGTCACGGGGACGGCATTCTGTTACACACCGTTCTCACCACAGGTAAGCCAACAGCCTGTAGCCTCACTCCAGATTGAGCAGCAACGGTTACGGGTCGCTATCCAAAGCACGCTGAACGACTTAAGCGAGCTAACCGCGCTTGCAGAAGAGAGATATTCCGCAGATATCGCCGCTATTTTCTCCGGTCACCACACACTGTTGGACGATCCGGATCTGTTCGATATGGCCTGTGATCTAATGCGTGAAACGCAGTGCAGCGCGGCCTGGGCCTGGCATCAGGTGCTGAGCGATCTCAGCCAGCAGTATTTACAGCTCGACGATCCTTACCTGCAGGCGCGATACATCGATATTGAAGATTTGTTGTCTCGTTCACTGCAGTATTTGACGGGAGAGACTGCACAAATTCCCGCGTTCATCCGCCCCACTATTTTGGTCGCGGAGGTCATCTATCCTTCTACGGTGCTGCAACTCGATCCGAAGACCATCAAAGGCATCTGCCTGCGGGACGGGAGCGAAGCGTCCCACCCGGCGATTATCGCCCGTGCAATGGGGTTATGTTGGTTGTGTCAGCAAGGCGAGGCCATCGAGAGTATCACGATGGGTGATACCCTGACCCTTGACAGCGTGGCCCAGCGGATAACCTGCGCGGGCTGATGTCGGTTGCACACCCTTTGCCGACAAAGGGTGTGCATCTTTTCGATTCGCGTCGGGAAATGTCTGTTTATTCGCAAAATGGGGCGTCGATCACGCGCAACGGTCGATCCTGAACTAAGGTTTTCTCATGGTAAATGCCGCTGCTTCGGCACACCCTAAGGAGATTAACCGATGATAACGCCTGCAACTCGCCATCCAGGCCTGCTCTCTGTTGCAATAAAACTGACGCTCGCAAGCACCTTTTTTGCCCTTTCCTCTTTTGCCGTCAACGCCGAGGACGCGCCAACCGCCACGCCTCAGCCGCCTGATATTTTGCTTGGCCCACTGTTTAACGATGTACAAACGGCCAAACTGTTTCCTGACCAGAAAACCTTTGCTGACGCCGTTCCTAACAGCGATCCATTAATGATCCTTGCCGATTACCGGATGCAGAAAAATCAGTCCGGATTCGACCTACGTCATTTTGTGGAAGTGAATTTCACCTTGCCGAAAGCCGGCGAGAAATACGTCCCCCCTGCCGGGCAATCGCTGCGCGAGCATATTGACGGACTGTGGCCGGTACTCACCCGTTCGACAACCGACGCTGAAAAATGGGACTCTCTGCTGCCGCTCCCGGAGCCGTATGTCGTGCCTGGCGGGCGTTTTCGCGAAATATATTATTGGGACAGCTATTTCACCATGCTGGGGCTTGCCGAGAGCAATCACTGGGATAAGGTCTCCGACATGGTGGCAAACTTTGCTTACGAGATTGATTCCTGGGGACACATTCCTAACGGCAACCGCACCTACTATCTGAGCCGTTCTCAACCGCCATTCTTTGCCTTTATGGTGGAACTGCTGGCGCAGCATGACGGGGATGACGCGCTGAAAAAATACCTCCCGCAGATGCTCAAAGAATACACCTACTGGATGGAAGGCGTCGAAACGCTCCAGCCCGGTCAGCAGAATAAGCGCGTGGTTAAACTGGATGACGGCACCATTTTGAATCGCTACTGGGATGACCGCGATACGCCGCGACCAGAGTCCTGGGTGGAGGATATCGCCACAGCTAAAAGCAATCCGAACCGACCGGCCACAGAAATCTACCGCGACCTGCGTTCTGCCGCCGCGTCGGGTTGGGACTTTAGTTCCCGCTGGATGGATAACCCCAATCAACTAGGCACCCTGCGCACCACCAGCATCGTTCCGGTCGATCTCAATGCGTTGATGTACAAAATGGAAAAGATGATCGCCCTCGCCAGCAAGGCCGCCGGGGATAATGCCAAAGCTGCACAATATGAAGGCTTCGCTAATGCCCGACAAAAAGGGATCGAAAAGCACCTGTGGAACGACAAAGAAGGCTGGTATGCCGATTACGATCTGAAGAGCCACAAAGTACGTAACCAACTCACGGCCGCCGCCTTGTTCCCGTTGTATGTCAATGCAGCAGCAAAAGATCGCGCCAGTAAAGTGGCCGCGGCAACCCAGGCGCATTTGCTGCAACCCGGCGGCCTGGCCACCACGTCGGTGAAAAGCGGCCAGCAGTGGGATGCTCCCAACGGCTGGGCCCCGCTCCAGTGGGTCGCCGCATCGGGATTACAGAATTACGGTCAGGATAACGTCGCCATGGACGTGACCTGGCGATTCCTCACCAACGTGCAGCACACCTACGATCGTGAGAAAAAGCTGGTTGAAAAGTATGACGTGAGTAGCACAGGCACTGGCGGAGGCGGCGGCGAATATCCGTTGCAGGATGGTTTTGGCTGGACCAACGGCGTAACGCTAAAAATGCTCGACCTGATCTGCGCCAAAGAAAAGCCCTGTGACAGCGTGCCCGCATCGCGCCCGGCCCCGGCAAGTACCACGCCAGTCGAGCCTAAAAAACAGGCTCAGCCGACATCTTAATGCCGTTACCTGAAGCGTTTTACTCCCCGAATCCGCGCTGCGTCGCGGATTTTTTCTGGCTTATATTTCGCCATTCCTGTTGTCTCTACGCCATCTAGCCCTTATGGGGTATTCCGGGTTTTCATCCGTGAGAAATTGATTCTGAACATGTTTTTATTCGCTGTATATGTAAATATATAGCGATTTTATCACCTTCAGGATAACAATTATGCCACTGACAAGACGGATGTTTGCCCAGCTTGTGGCATCTGCACTGCTGCTACGCCATCTTCCCGCCTTGGCTCAAACGCCGCTAACCGTTGCCGTTGGAGGCCACCCAGCGCCAGAGGCG
>NZ_SZWS01000061.1:171395-173007 GCF_005281245.1 Citrobacter sp. wls826 | reverse complement strand
AACGCGTGGTCAGCGCAGGCGCACCCGCCGACATGCTGCTGCTGGCCGTCGCGCCGGAAAAACTGGTTGGTTTTTCATCCTTTGATTTTTCTCATCAGACCGCCATCCCGTTTCACGAAGACATTCGGGCTTTACCGAAACTGGGCAAGCTGGCGGGGCGCGCCAGCACACTCTCGCTTGAAGCGCTACTGGCGCTTAAACCCGACCTGGTGATTGACTGCGGCAATGCCGATGAAACCTGGCTTTCTCAGGCCAGACAAGTGAATGCGCAAACGCAAATTCCCTGGCTGCTGATTAATGGCGAACTCCGGCTCAGCCCGCAACAGCTACTCGCGGCAGGTGAAGCGCTGGGAGTCGCAACGCGGGCAAGGACTCAGGCCAAACTGGCCCAGCGTTTTATTGATGAAGCCCTCGCGTTTTCACACTCTCCCGCAGCAAAGCTGCGTTTTTATGCCGCGCGCGGCGCCCGCGGACTTGAAACAGGATTACAAGGTTCATTGCATACCGAAGCGGCAGAACTACTGGGATTACACAATGTGGCGCAAATTCCTGGGCGGCACGGGCTGGCGCAGGTTTCAATGGAAAACCTGTTGAGCTGGCAGCCCGATATTATTCTGGTACAGGATGCGATTACGGCACAGTACCTGCGAGAAGATCCCGTCTGGCAAGGAGTCAAAGCGGTTGCCGACCGGCGCATTCTGTTTCTCAGCGGCCTGCCGTTTGGCTGGCTGGACGCGCCTCCCGGCATCAATCGTTTGCTGGGGTTACGCCGTCTGCATGCCTGGCTTGATCCACAGGTTGAAGCGGGCTTTAAAACCGATATGCAGCGCTACAGTGAGCTGTTCTGGCACACCACGTTAAGCGACGCACAGTATCAACAACTGGTGAGCGTCTGATGAAAACATCTACCCTCGGTTTTCTGATGATTACGACGGTGGTGCTTTGCGCGAGCATCGCCGCGGTGTCGGGTGCTTATCGCCTCGATGCACAGCAGGTCGTGGATCTTATTGCAGGCAGGGATGGCGTCCCGATGCAGGACAAAATCGTCTTCTGGCAAATCCGACTGCCACGCATTCTGGCTGCATTGTTACTCGGCGCAGCGCTGGCTGGTGCAGGAACCACCTATCAGGGAATGTTCCGTAACCCACTGGTTTCGCCGGATATCCTCGGCGTGGCGGCCGGTGCCGGTTTGGGCGCCTGTACGGCAATCCTGCTGGGGCTACCAATCCTGTTTATTCAGCTGTATGCGTTCACTGGCGGTTTGTTAGTGGTCGCCGGTGTCTGGCTGATCACCCGGCGAGTCAAGCGTCACGATCCGGTGTTAACGCTGGTGCTGGTCGGGATTGCGCTGGGTACGGTCTGCGGCGCGGGAATCTCGCTCATCAAAACGCTGGCCGACCCGTATACCCAACTCCCGTCGATCACCTTCTGGCTGCTCGGCGGTTTATCGACAATTACTCTGCACGATCTGTGGTTCTCAGCACCGCTGATCCTTGCTGGACTGGTCCCGTTATTGCTGCTGCGCTGGCGCATGAACCTGCTCACTCTGTCGGATGATGAAGCCCGATCGCTTGGGATCAACGTCTCCCGACTGCGGCTGGGACTGATCGTC
>NZ_SZWS01000061.1:166672-171331 GCF_005281245.1 Citrobacter sp. wls826 | reverse complement strand
CCGCCTGTACCGTCGCCATTGCCGGCATTATCGGCTGGATTGGACTGGTGGTGCCGCACATCGGCAGACTCCTCAGCGGGAATAACCACCAGCAGTTACTGCCGGTGTCCATGGGGATCGGCGCCATTTTACTCCTGCTCACCGACACCCTCGCCCGCACGCTGAGCCGCACGGAAATCCCGCTGGGGATCCTGACTGCATTTATTGGCGCACCGTTCTTTTTGCTGCTTTTGCTGCGGGGAAACCGCCCATGACGCTATTACTCGTGCGCCACGCGTCGCTGGGATACCACAGTAAACAACCCGTGTTACGTGATATCTCCTTTCAGGTTTCGCCCGGTTCTGTCTGTTGTCTGATTGGTGCTAACGGCAGCGGTAAAACCACCCTGATGCGCACCATTCTCGGCGTTCTTCCGCCGCTTCGCGGTGACATTCTGCTTGATGGCGTCGCGGTGAATCATCTCAGCGATCGGGAACGCGCCGCAGCCATCGCCTGGGTTCCTCAGGCGCACGACGGCGCGTTTGCCTTCACCGCCCTGGACATGGTGATGATGGGACTGGCCCCGCAACTGGCGGCATTTGCGGTTCCCGGCGCTAAAGAGCGTGAAATTGCGCATCAGCAACTGGCGATGCTGGAGATTTCTCACCTGGCACTTCGACGCTGGAACACCCTGAGCGGCGGCGAACGGCAACTGGTGTTGATCGCTCGCGCGCTGGCGCAACGCCCGCGTCTTTTATTGCTTGATGAACCCGCATCCAGCCTTGATTTTGGGCATCAAATCCGTCTGCTCGACACGCTGGTGACGCTGAAAAATTCCGGTATGGCCCTGCTGATGTCGACCCATCACCCGTTGCACGCCCGGGCAATCGCCGACAGCGTGGTACGGGTTGAACCAAACGGCGAGGTGTCGCAGGGTCTGCCTGAACATCAGCTCGCCGCCGACCGCCTGGCCGCGCTGTATCGCGTTACACCGTCACAAATTACCCACCATCTTTATGGTTCACTCAATTAAGGAATATTCATGCTCATTGACGACATTGATTTTGCCGATCTTTACCGTAAGCAATTACAGCTGGCGAACAGAACCGAGAAAAAGCCGGAGCACTGGGACAAACGTGCGGAAAAAATGGCGGAGAATTGCGCCTCATTAACCGACAGCTATCTGCTGCAACTGCTGGGGAAAATCGACCTGCAAGGTGCAGAGTCGCTGTTTGATATGGGTTGCGGCCCCGGTACAGTCTCGCTGGCGCTGGCTAAAAAAATGCCAATAATTTACGGCGTAGATTACAGCCAGGGAATGCTGAGCGTAGCTGCCCGCCGCGCCGCACAAATGAACGCCCGTCACGTACAATGGGTGCAACGAGCCTGGGAAGAGCACTGGGATGATTTACCCCAGTGCGATATCGCCGTCGCCTCGCGCTCCACGCTGGTTGCCGATATGCGCCAGGCAATGAGCAAGCTGAATAATCAGGCCCGGCTGCGGGTTTATACCACCCACCTTGTCAGTTCATCTTTCGTTTCTCCCACCATTCAGCGCGCACTGGGCCGCGAAGTGATTGAACTGCCCAACTATATCTATGCGCTTAATGTTCTGTATCAGATGGGGATCCACGCGCACGTTGATTTTATCCGCGGTCCCAACTGTCAGCAGGACAACAGCATCTGGACGCGTTTTCTGGAAAACGTGCGCTGGAGTATGGGTGAACTGAGCGCCGACGAGGTCGAACGTCTGGAAAACTGGTATCAACAGCAGGATCCACGCGCTATTGCCCCCGCCAGCCGTGACTGGGCGCTTATCTGGTGGGACAGCATCCCGCGGGAGGCGCTGCGATGATCTACTTTTCGCAGGCGCAAATTGACGCGCTGCTGCTGGAAGATATTCAGGGCGGCGATCTGACCACCCGCGCGCTGGGTATCGGCGCCCAACCAGGCGTCATCGAGTTTAGCCATCGCCAGGGCGGATGCGTTAGCGGTACCGCTGTTGCCAGACAAATGCTGACTTCATTGGGATTAACCGTCACCGATATTTTGTCCGATGGCGAACGGGCGAACGCCGGACAGCGACTGATTCGCGCACACGGACCAGCGGCGGCGCTGCACCAGGGCTGGAAAGCGGTACAAAATGTACTGGAGTGGAGCTGCGGCGTGTCGGGCTATCTCGTCGAGATGCTGAGCATGCTGCATCAACGCTATCCCGATGGGCAGATTGCCTGCACCCGCAAAGCCATTCCCGGTACGCGTTTACTGGCGACTCAGGCAATACTTGCCGCCGGGGGCATTATCCATCGGGGAGGATGCGCCGAAACGGTACTGCTGTTTGCTAATCACCGCCGTTTCCTTACCAACCCAAACGACTGGACAGGCGCGATTGCGCGCTTACGCAGCCATGCGCCAGAAAAAAAGATCGTGGTCGAAGCGGATACGCCAGATGAGGCATTGGCCGCCCTACGCGCCGCCCCAGATGTCCTACAACTCGACAAATTTACCCCCGAGCAAGCGGCAGAAATTGCCCGTCAGGCCCCTGCTCTGGCCCCCCATTGCACGCTGGCGCTGACCGGCGGCATTACCCTCGCCTCGCTGGCGGGTTATCTCGACTGCGGTATCAGACTCTTTATCACTTCCGCGCCTTACTACGCTCCACCTGCGGATATCAAAGTGAGCCTGAGCCCGGACGCACGTGGCCTATAACATCAAAAAATGGACTAAAAATAATGAATTTCAACAAAAGTTGTCTTTACACAGCCCTGTCGTTTGCTTTCGCGCACAGTGCTTTTGCTGGGCAGGAAAGCGAAACCATGACCGTCTGGTCTAGTCCGGTCTCCGCGGCCACCACCACGGTTCTCGGCCAGGAAACGATACAACAGCTGGATAAACAGAACGTGGCGCAGGCGCTGAGCGTCGTCCCTGGCGTCGTGCTGCAAAAGTCAGGCAACCGCAACGAGCAACAGGTAAAAGTGCGCGGATTTGACAGCCGTCAGGTTCCCGTCTTTTTTGACGGCGTGCCGGTGTACATCCCCTATGACGGCAACCTCGATTTAGGCCGTTTTCTGACATCCGATATCGCTTCGGTTGAAGTCTCCAAAGGCTACTCGTCTCTGTTACAGGGGCCAAACCAGATGGGCGGCGCCATCAATATCACTACAAAAAAACCGACCAAACCGCTTGAAGGCAGCATTGGCTATCGCCAGGGCTGGAGTCGCAGCAAAGACAACGCCCACGATATGCACGCTTCATTTGGCGCCAGTAACGATCTCGGCTATATCCAGCTCAGCGGCAGTCAGCTGAAGCAGGATTTTCTTGGGTTACCGCATGGCGTGGACAACCCGGTTGCGGGCAGTCACGGCAAGATGATCAACTCTTCCGCTGATGACAAGCGTGGCATCGTGAAGCTGGGCTTTACCCCTCGTGGAGATGATGAATATGTGCTGACCTATATAAATCAGGACGGTGAAAAAGATAATCCACCGTACGCCGGAACCAGCAGCCAGAAATCACGCTATTGGCAATGGCCACAGTACGATAAAGAGAGCTATTACTATCAGGGAACCACGCATCTGGGCGACCGTTTTACCCTGAAAAGCCGTCTGTATCGCGACACCTTTGAAAATACGTTGATGATGTACAACTCGCTGGCCGACCTGAAAAATAAGAAAGGCAGCTACAGCCATTATTCGGACTATAGCGATGGGGCTGGCCTGCAGCTCGCTGCGGATATACGAGAAAACGATCTGCTCTCTTTCGCCGTGAACTGGAAGAACGATGTTCACCGCGAGAAAGGCGCACCGAATGCGGCTTACGACCGCTACGAAGACCGCACCTGGTCCGTAGCCAGTGAATACCAGTGGGCTGCGGCGGATAATGTCGATGTGGTGGCGGGAATAAGCTATGACTGGCGAGACAGTCTGGAAGGTATGAAGCACGAGAAAAACGGCAGCGTCACGCACTACGATGACAACAATCAGTCGGCCTTTAACTGGCAGGTGATGACCAAATACCACTTTGAAAATTCAGACACATTAGCGCTGTCTTACTCTGACAGAACGCGTTTCCCAACGTTAAAAGAACGCTACACGACCTCGAAACCGGCCTATAACCAGGTGGCGCTGGTCAATCCACAGCTTAAACCGGAGCGCGCCCGCAGCGTGGACCTGACATGGAATGGTTCACTTAGCCAGAACTGGGGATTCGAAGCCAGCGTGTATTACAACCGCATCAGCGATGCGATTCTTTCGCACAATATTGATGCCGACACCATCCAGAATCAAAACAGTGGTCGGGTGGATTACACCGGCCTGGATGCAGGCGTTAAAGGTAAAGTTTTTGATATGCTGGACGTCGGGCTGAGCTACGGCCTTATTCATGCGGACGCCAAACGCAGCGATATCGGTAAGATTACCGATCTGCCGACGCAAACCCTGACAGCCTGGATGACGCTGAAACCGTGGGAGCCACTCAGCATTACGCTGTCCGAAGAGGCCCGTTCGTCAAGCTATAGCAATACCGACGGCTCGCAGAAAGCCGCTGGTTTCGCCATTACCCATTTGCGCGCTGATTACGCCATTGGCCACGGGTTTAGCGTTAACGCTTCGGTCAATAACCTGTTCGATACGCAGTACGTTTACAGTGAAGGATTTATTGAAGAGGGGCGTAATTACTGGG
>NZ_SZWS01000061.1:154298-166615 GCF_005281245.1 Citrobacter sp. wls826 | reverse complement strand
AAACGGCCCCGTCAGGGGCCGTTCTATTAATCTCGTCGTACAAGCCGAAAGACACCCAGCACAACAATCGCGCCGACCACGGCCACCAGGAAGCTGTGGAGATTAAACCCGCTGATATCGCCGCCGATACCGAACATCGTAGCCAGCCATCCACCGACCACCGCACCGATAATACCGAGAATGCAGGTCAGGATAAATCCACCGCCATCGCGCCCCGGCATAATCAGTTTGGCGATAACCCCCGCAATCAGACCAAAAATAATCCAGGTAATAATTCCCATTTCCAGGCCCTCTTTCCAGTGAACGCACGCGCAAGACATTCTTGCGCCAGCACGTTAAGTATAGGCAAGCCATCGCTACGTGCTTTTTCCCTCAGACTTAATTCATTGGGTTTGGTAAAAAATTTCATCCATTTGTATTAAGTTCCGTTGATTGATGCCGATAATCCAACGATAAACCAGGCATCCAGGAGTCATTAGGTGTGAGTAACTACAATGAGCAGTTCCTGAAGCAAAATCCGTTAGCGGTGTTAGGCGTACTCCGGGACTTAAATTCGCAGCAGGTTCCGCTGCGTATTTCCTGGTCAGGTGGCCAGTTCATCAGCAAAATACTGGCGGTCAGCCCGGACGAACTGATCATGGATTTTGGTAGTCAGGAATATGAAAACCAGGCCGTGCAGCGGGCCAGTCAGATAACGATTATCGCCGAAACGCAGGGAGCCAAAGTGGAGTTCACCCTGCCACAGCTGAAAAAAGGCGAATACCAGCGGCTACCCGCATTTATCTCATCATTGCCGCCATCTCTGTGGTTCGTCCAGCGTCGGGAATATTTCCGTATCGGTGCTCCACTGCATCCCCCCTATCGCTGCACGGTAAAAATGCCGGATAACAGCACGCTGTGTTTTCGCTTATTCGATTTGTCTCTTGGCGGTATGGGCGGGCTGTTAGAAACGGCAAAACCAGAGGGACTGGTAGAAGGCATGCGCTTTTCACAGGTTGAACTGAACATGGAGCAATGGGGAGTGTATCAGGTGGACGCCCAGCTAATTTCCATTAGCGAACGCAAAGTTATCGACGGGAAAAACGAAACAATTACCACTCCCCGCCTGAGCTTTCGTTTTCTCAACGTCGGCCCGGCGGTGGAGCGTAACCTACAGCGGATTATTTTTTCCCTCGAGCGCGAGGCCCGGGAAAAGTCGAATAAGGTGCGCGATTAGCATCACCTGAATTACATCACATCCAGCGCTTGTTGAAGCTTCCAGATATAGCGCGGAGCCTGCGGCGCCGGATGATTATCCGCAACATGTTCAATAAATTCATCCGGGCTGAGATCGTTTATCTTATTAATGGCTTTTTTCCTGTCGGAGGAGAACGTTCGCAGCAGCGCGCCCGCACCGTTGGCGTACGATACCACCAGCGCATATTGCATCACCTGCGGATCTTCGATCCCGGCCAGCGGCCCGGTCTCAAGAATGCTCAGGTATGCGGCCCCCATCGAGATATTGCGCTCAGGATTTTTCAGCTCGCTGGTTGACGGCTCGCCACTCCACCCCATGCGACGATAAACATCACGCCCTGACGTCGAGGCTTTTAACTGCATCAGGCCAATCGCATTAGACTTACTGACCGCATTCGGGTTTCCACCTGATTCAATGGCGATGATCGCGGTAATCAATTGTGGACTGACACCCCAGGCCGCACCGGCTTTTTCGCTGATCGGCATCCATTGCATTGCGCGTTTAACCGGAACTTCAGCATTCCACGGCGGATTTTTGTAATCCTGTTTTGAACTACAGCCCGCAAGTAATACAACCAAAAAAGCAAACCATCTCAATTTCACGTCATCTATCCTTATAGCCGGAACCTGTCGCTGAGGTGACAACGACATACCTACGCGGCATGATATACATTTGGTTTTAGTTGTAGCAAGGAAATGCCATGTCCCGGTTTCACTTAATTGCCCCGTCGGGCTACTGTATCAACCAGCAGGCTGCCTTACGCGGGCTGGCGCGTCTTACTGAGGCCGGTCATCAGGTCGACAATTCAGCGGTCATTGCGCGCCGCTGCCAGCGTTTTGCGGGTACAGAAGCAGAACGGCTTGCTGATGTGAACGCGCTCGTAAATCTGAACACGCCCGATACCATTGTGATGGCAGTACGCGGCGGCTATGGCGCGAGCCGTTTACTGGCAGAGATTGACTGGCAGGCGCTGGCGAACCGTCAGCAACACAACCCGCTGCTGCTGTGCGGACACAGCGATTTTACCGCGATCCAGTGTGGTCTGCTGGCGCAGGGGAATGTGATTAGCTTCAGCGGCCCGATGCTGGCGGCTAACTTTGGCGCCGAGGAGATGAACGCATTTACCGAGCACCATTTCTGGCAGGCTGTTCGCAATGCCCAATTTACCCTCGAGTGGCAAGGTAACGGTCCGGCATGTGCGACCGAAGGTACGCTATGGGGCGGAAATCTGGCGATGCTCATTTCTCTGATGGGCACGCCGTGGATGCCCGCTATCGAAAACGGCATTTTGGTGCTGGAAGACATTAACGAGCATCCTTTTCGCATTGAACGCATGCTGCTGCAACTGTATCACGCAGGAATACTGGCCCGACAAAACGCCATTATCCTCGGCAGTTTTAGCGGCAGCGCACCTAATGATTACGACGCGGGTTACAGTCTTGACTCAGTTTGTGATTTTCTACGCGCCAGGTTATCGGTTCCGGTGATCGACGGCCTCGATTTTGGTCATGAACAACGCACCGTCACCTTGCCGTTGGGGGCCAGAGCGGTACTGAAAAATGATAAAAACGGCGCTCAGCTCACCTTAAGTGGGCATCCGGTACTTAAATCGTAAAAAAAGCGGTTAACAGGGCTAAGTAAAACGCTGTTTCTGTCGTTATTATGTTAGGGTTTATAAATACGAAACAGCGTAATTCAGGAGTAACCGAACGTTGGATGCCGCAGCAATAATTAGCCTTTTTATTTTGGGTTCCGTACTCGTCACCTGCAGTATCTTACTCAGTTCATTCTCATCACGTCTTGGTATCCCTATTCTGGTGATATTTCTCGCTATCGGTATGTTAGCGGGAGTCGACGGCGTGGGCGGTATTCCTTTCGATAACTACCCTTTCGCCTATATGGTGAGTAACCTGGCGCTGGCGGTTATCCTGCTCGACGGCGGGATGCGCACCCAGGCCAGCTCATTTCGTGTCGCGTTAGGCCCGGCGCTGTCGCTGGCGACCGTCGGGGTGCTGATTACCTCCGGACTCACCGGCATGATGGCCGCGTGGCTGTTTCATCTGGATCTTATCGAAGGACTCCTGATTGGCGCGATTGTCGGTTCAACCGATGCCGCGGCGGTTTTTTCCCTGCTCGGCGGCAAGGGGCTTAACGAACGTGTTGGCTCTACGCTGGAAATTGAATCCGGGAGTAATGACCCGATGGCGGTGTTTTTAACCATCACGCTTATCGCCATGATTCAAAATCACGAGACTGGATTAAGCTGGATGTTTGCGGTGCATATTATCCAGCAGTTCGGCTTAGGGATCATACTGGGCCTCGGTGGGGGCTACCTGCTTCAGCAAATGATTAACCGCATTTCACTGCCTGCCGGGCTTTATCCGCTACTGGCCTTAAGCGGTGGGATCCTGATTTTTGCCCTGACCACTGCACTGGAAGGCAGCGGTATTCTGGCGGTCTATCTGTGTGGTTTCCTGCTGGGTAATCGCCCCATCCGCAACCGATTTGGCATTCTGCAAAACTTCGACGGTCTGGCATGGCTGGCACAAATCGCCATGTTCCTGGTGCTGGGACTGCTGGTTACGCCGTCCGACCTGCTGCCTATCGCGATACCTGCGCTGATTTTGTCTGCATGGATGATATTCATTGCCCGTCCGCTGTCGGTCTTCGCCGGACTGCTGCCGTTTCGTGGCTTCAATCTGCGCGAGCGCATTTTCATCAGTTGGGTGGGCCTGCGCGGTGCAGTCCCCATCATCCTCGCCGTGTTCCCAATGATGGCGGGTCTGGAGAATGCGCGCCTGTTCTTTAACGTCGCGTTCTTCGTGGTTCTGATCTCGCTGCTGTTTCAGGGAACGTCGCTTTCCTGGGCCGCCAAAAAAGCCAAAGTGGTGGTTCCTCCCGTCGGCTGGCCCGTTTCGCGCATTGGTCTGGATATTCACCCGGAAAACCCCTGGGAGCAGTTTGTTTATCAGCTCAGCGCGGATAAGTGGTGTGTAGGAGCCGCATTGCGTGACCTGCATATGCCGGAAGAGACGCGAATTGCCGCCCTGTTTCGGGACAACGTGCTGTTTCACCCATCCGGCAGTACGCGGTTGCGTGAAGGCGATGTTCTGTGCGTCATTGGCCGCGAGCGCGATCTCCCTGCTCTCGGCAAGCTGTTCAGCCAGTCGCCGCCGGTGTCGTTAGACCAGCGCTTCTTCGGTGATTTTATTCTCGAGGCCAGCGCAAAATACGCCGATGTGGCACTGATTTATGGCCTGGAAGATGGCACAGAGTATCGTGATAAACAGCAAACGCTGGGTGAAATTGTCCAGCATCTGCTTGGCGCCGCGCCGGTCGTCGGTGACCAGGTTGAATTTGCTGGCATGATCTGGACGGTTGCTGAGAAAGAAGATAATGCGGTGCTGAAGGTCGGTGTTCGCGTTGCTGAAGATGATGATGAGGCGCGTTGATGCTTTTTGCCGGGCGGCGGCAGCGCTTTGCCCGGTTTGCGCTCTGCGTCGCATAAACGGTGGAGCCGGATGAAGCGCATCAGCGTCGACATCCGGCTTCATATACGTTACACCGTCACAACCGGCACGCGCAGCGCCAGAGAACACATCAACTCGTAGCCCACCGTACCCGCTGCGCTGGCCACATCGTCAATTTTAATCTCTTTGCCCCACAGCTCTACCGGCGTCCCGATCCCCGCCTGCGGACACGGTGTCAGATCTACCGCCAGCATATCCATTGAGACCGTCCCCACCGTTGTAGTGCGTACGCCGTCCACCAGCACCGGCGTTCCGCTTGGCGCATGGCGCGGATAACCGTCTGCATACCCGGTCGCCACAATGCCAATACGCTGCTCGCCGCTGGCGGTATAGCGTCCCCCGTAACCCACCCGGTCTCCAGCTTTCAGCGTCTGTATGCCGATTATCTCGCTGCTCAGGGTCATGACCGGTTTCAGGCCGGTATTGGCGATGTCCCGCCACTGTCCCGAAGGTGATGCGCCATACAAAATAATGCCCGGGCGCACCCAGTCATAATGTGCTTCAGGGTGCCACAGCGTGGCGGCCGAATTGGACAGCGACCGTCTGCACTCCAGCCCTTCTGTCGCCTGTGCAATCCGCGCCATGGCGTCCTGAATACCTTCCGGGTGCTCCGCATCTGCAAAGTGGGACATCAGCGTCATTTCACCGACGTTGGGCATTGCCCGCAGCTGTTGCCAGACCGTTGATACTCTTTCCGGTAAGAAACCCAGTCGGTTCATGCCGCTGTTCACCTTCAGGTAAACATCCAGCGGCGCGTTGAGGCGCGCATTCTGCAGCGCTTTTAATTGCCAGTTACTGTGTACACAGGTGGTTAGACGATATTTGTCATACACCATCAGGTCTTCGGCGTGGAAAAATCCCTCCAGCATGAGTATCGGGCCTTTCCATCCGCGCTCACGCAGGGTTATCGCTTCTTCAAGATTGAGCATGGCAAAACCGTCGGTTGTGCCCAGCGCATTCCAGACACGTTCAATGCCGTGTCCGTATGCATTGGCTTTCACCACCGACCAGACGCGGGCGTCCGGCGCGGCCTGGCGGGTAATGGTCAGGTTTTGTTTCAACGCCTGCAGGTCAATGCTGGCCAGTATCGGGCGAGTCATCTCACGTCCTTATCAGTTATGTGCGCCATGTAAATGCCGTGGACGAGATGGGGTAAACCCCGGGCTGTAACGCGCCACGCTCAGATCGTCGTAAGGAATGGCTGGTGTGCGGCCAGACAGAATGTCGCTCAGCAACTGACCCGAACCGCAGGCCATGGTCCAGCCCAGCGTGCCGTGGCCGGTATTAAGCAGTAGATTCTTAAAGCGCGTTCGCCCGATCACTGGCGTACCGTCCGGCGTCATCGGACGCAGCCCGGTCCAGAAGGTTGCCTGCTCCACATGCCCACCGCGTGGGAAGAGATCGCGGACGACCATCTCCAGCGTCTCACGACGGGGTTGCAGCAATTCCGTATTGAAGCCGACAATCTCCGCCATGCCGCCAACGCGAATACGATTATCAAAGCGGGTAATGGCGATTTTGTAGGTTTCATCAAGGATCGTTGAAACCGGCGCGCCGTCATCTTGCGCCACCGGAATGGTCAATGAATAGCCTTTGAGCGGATAGACCGGAATATCAACGATCCCCTTCAGCATCGCCGTAGAGTACGAGCCGAACGCCATTACATAGGCATCGGCTTTGACTATCTCCTCGCCACACTGAACGCCATAAATCTGCTCACCATCGCTCAACAGCTTATCGACCGGAGTATTAAAGCGAAATTTCACACCCGCCTGCTCCGCCATCAGCGCCAGACGCTGGGTAAACAGCTGGCAGTCACCCGTTTCGTCATTCGGTAAACGCAGACCGCCGGTCAGCTTGTGTGCCACTTCCGCCAGCGCCGGTTCAACTTCCGCCAGACGGCTTGCTTCCAGGAGCTGATACGGCACGCCGGCGTCTTCGAGGACGGCGATGTCGCGGGTCGCGTTCTCATACTGTTGAGCGGTACGGAACAGTTGCAACGTTCCGCCCTGGCGTCCTTCGTACTCGATACCGGTAGAGGCGCGTAGCGCTTTCAGGCAATCACGGCTGTATTCCGCCAGTCGCACCATCCGGCCCTTGTTTTCCATGTAATGGCTGGTGTCGCAGTTGCGTAGCATCTGCCACATCCATTTCAACTGGAACTGCGTCCCATCGAGGCGAACGGCCAGCGGCGCGTGGCGCTGAAACATCCATTTAATTGCTTTAAGCGGAACACCTGGCGCCGCCCAGGGTGCTGCATAACCTGGAGAGATTTGCCCCGCGTTCGCCGCACTGGTTTCCAGTGCCGGACCGGGCTCACGATCAATGACGGTGACATCGTGTCCAGCCTGACTTAAGTACCAGGCGCTGGTCACGCCAACGACACCACTTCCCAGTATGACAACTCGCATAGCCACTCCGTTAACAGTAAAAGAACAATCATCTAATTACATCTTGATAACTCAGTTGAAAATATTATTCAACATATGGCTTTTTTATGGTGACTTATCTCACATATGGCGGTGATGGCGGGGAACTCCCTGCTTTGGTATCTCCTGCTGTGCGTTATTTTTATCCAGCATAAAATTTTGCGGCCATACCGTTTTTCGACGCCTCGCTAACAAGAAATCGCAAAGAAAAAAATTCAGCCGCAGCACGTTTTTTAACACCATGATCTATGCTTGAAATGAGGTACTCCAGACAGAGAGTGCCGCCAACAATGAGGGTGCGCGAATGGCTACGATTGATTCCATGAACAAGGACAGCACACGGTTAAGCGATGGACCCGACTGGACGTTTGATCTGCTGGATGTCTATCTGGCGGAAATAGACCGCGTGGCGAAACTCTACAGACTGGATACCTACCCGCACCAAATCGAGGTGATCACCTCCGAACAAATGATGGACGCTTACTCCAGCGTCGGGATGCCAATCAACTATCCTCACTGGTCGTTTGGTAAAAAATTTATTGAAACCGAGCGTTTGTATAAGCATGGTCAGCAGGGGCTGGCCTATGAGATTGTTATCAACTCCAATCCGTGTATCGCGTATTTGATGGAGGAGAACACCATCACCATGCAGGCGTTGGTGATGGCGCATGCCTGCTACGGACATAACTCCTTCTTTAAAAACAACTATTTGTTCCGTAGCTGGACGGATGCCAGCTCCATCGTCGATTACCTGATCTTCGCGCGAAACTATATTACCCAGTGTGAAGAGCGTTACGGCGTGGATGAAGTCGAAAAGCTCCTCGACTCCTGTCACGCGCTGATGAACTACGGCGTGGATCGTTACAAACGCCCGCAAAAAATCTCCCTACAGGAAGAGAAAGCCCGACAGAAAAGCCGTGAAGAGTATCTGCAAAGCCAGGTAAATATGTTGTGGCGTACGCTGCCGAAGAAAGAGGAAGAGAAAACCGTTGCGGAAGCCCGACGTTATCCTTCTGAACCGCAGGAGAACCTTCTGTACTTCATGGAGAAGAACGCCCCGCTGCTGGAATCCTGGCAACGCGAAGTGCTGCGCATTGTGCGCAAGGTCAGCCAGTATTTTTATCCGCAGAAACAGACCCAGGTGATGAACGAAGGGTGGGCCACTTTCTGGCATTACACCATCCTTAATCACCTTTATGACGAAGGTAAAGTCACCGAACGGTTTATGCTGGAGTTTTTACATAGCCATACCAACGTGGTATTCCAGCCGCCGTACAACAGCCCGTGGTATAGCGGGATAAATCCCTATGCTCTGGGTTTTGCCATGTTCCAGGATATTAAACGAATTTGTCAGTCGCCTACCGAAGAGGACAAATACTGGTTCCCGGATATAGCGGGTTCTGACTGGCTGGAAACCCTGCATTTCGCGATGCGCGATTTCAAAGATGAGAGCTTCATCAGCCAGTTCCTGTCACCGAAGGTTATGCGTGATTTCCGCCTGTTCACCGTGCTGGATGACGATCGTCATAATTATCTGGAGATTTCCGCGATTCACAACGAGGAAGGATATCGTGAGATCCGCAACAGGCTGTCGTCGCAATATAACCTGAGCAACCTTGAGCCGAATATTCAAATCTGGAATGTCGATCTGCGCGGCGACCGCTCGCTCACCTTGCGCTATATTCCGCATAATCGCGCTCCGTTGGATAAAGGACGCAAAGAGGTGCTCAAGCATGTGCACCGGCTCTGGGGTTTTGACGTGATGCTGGAGCAGCAGAATGAAGACGGCAGTGTGGAACTGCTGGAGCGTTGCCCGCCGAGGATGAACGGTCTGTAAATCTTATTGCCGGATGGCGACGCGAAAACGTCTTATCCGGCCTACAATGCATTTCGTAGGCCGGATAAGCTGCGATTAGCGCCCCTGAATAGCTAAATCGCCCGGCAGGTTTTTCTGCATACGATGCCAAATCTCGCCGCTGTCGTGACCATAGCGACGCACCGTTTCATATACCTGCTCATGAGCACCCTGATCACAAAGTTCTGACAGCTTACGGTAAAAGCTCAGCGCCAGCGCGCGGGCTTCCGGATTGGCGAAATAATGGCGGCCAATGCGGGTATATAATCCCTTCATTCCATTGAGGATCAAACCGTAAATCGGATTGCCAGAGGCAAATGCCAGACCGCGGAAAATGTTATAGTCCAGATCGGCGAACGCATCAGCATGGTCGGCCACCTGATTTGCCGTTGCCAGAACCTCCTGCGCTTTATCAGGATGCTGGCGAAACGCGGTACGAACAAAGATCGTCGAGATGTTGGTACGCACGGACAGCAGATTATCAATAAGCTGCGGCACGCTCTCGTGATCGAGACGCGCCAGCGTTTCAAGGATATTTAGCCCGGAGGTTTCCCAGAAGTTATTCACCTTCGTCGGCTTGCCGTGTTGAATGGTCAACCAGCCGTCCCGCGCCAGACGCTGTAATACCTCGCGTAACGTGGTACGTGTCACTCCAATCAGTTCAGAGAGTTCACGTTCAGCAGGCAAAATAGTGCCAGGTGGGAAGCGGTTATTCCAGATACTTTCAATGATGTACTCTTCCGCGAACCCAGCCGGGCTTTGCGCCTTAATGACCATAGTGATAATTCCATTACACAGCAAAACATAGTTACAGTTATCATACCAGACGGGCTACATGGCTGATAGCTGACGCAATGAAGAAAAAGTGGATCAAGGCTTCATTTTCCAGATTACGCTGAAGCACAGCCAGCCTTGTCCGTCGCGTGAATAGCTTGCCTGTACTCCCTCCTCCCGCTAAGCTTTGCGGTCAAACATAAAAACATGATTTCATTTTTAAAGGTAGGGAAATCACCATGGAGCTATCATGGGGCCGCGCTATGTGGCGCAATTTTTTAGGTCAATCACCTGACTGGTACAAACTTGCACTACTCGTATTCTTAGTCGTTAACCCGGTTATATTTTTCATCAATCCCTTTATTGCGGGCTGGCTGTTGGTGGCCGAGTTCATTTTTACGCTGGCGATGGCGTTAAAATGTTACCCGCTGCTACCAGGCGGGCTGCTAGCCATCGAGGCGGTCATCATCGGCATGACCAGCGCCACACATGTGCGTGAAGAGGTTGCCGCTAACCTTGAGGTGCTATTGCTGCTGATGTTTATGGTGGCTGGCATCTACTTTATGAAGCAGTTGCTGCTGTTTATTTTCACCCGCCTACTGCTTACGATTCGCTCCAAGATGCTGCTGTCGCTGGCATTTTGCGTTGCCGCCGCCTTCCTTTCTGCATTCCTGGATGCACTGACCGTCGTTGCCGTGGTAATCAGCGTAGCGGTTGGTTTTTATGGTATTTACCATCGCTTCGCCTCTTCCCGCACGGAAGACAACAATATGCTCGATGATAGCCATATCGATCAGCACAATAAGGTCGTACTGGAGCAGTTCCGTGGTTTTCTGCGCAGCCTGATGATGCATGCGGGTGTCGGTACAGCGTTAGGCGGCGTAATGACTATGGTCGGCGAACCGCAAAACCTGATTATCGCCAAAGCGGCTGGCTGGCATTTTGGTGACTTTTTCCTGCGCATGTCGCCGGTCACCGTCCCGGTGCTGATTTGCGGCCTGTTAACATGCATGCTGGTTGAGAAATTGCGCTGGTTTGGCTATGGCGAAACGCTACCGGAGACCGTCCGCGATGTCCTGCAACAGTTTGACGATCAAAGCCGTCAGCAGCGTACTCGTCAGGAAAAAATCAAACTGATTGTTCAGGCGATTATCGGTATCTGGCTGGTGGTTGCCCTGGCCCTGCATCTGGCGGAAGTCGGATTAATCGGTCTGTCCGTCATTATCCTGGCCACGTCGTTGACCGGCATTACTGACGAACACGCGATTGGTAAAGCGTTTACCGAGTCGCTGCCTTTCACCGCCCTGCTGACCGTGTTCTTCTCTATCGTTGCGGTGATTATCGATCAACAGCTCTTTTCACCGATTATTCAGTTTGTTTTGCAGTCTTCTGAACATGCTCAACTGACGCTGTTCTATCTCTTTAACGGCCTGCTGTCTTCTATCTCTGATAACGTGTTTGTCGGCACCATCTACATTAACGAAGCCAAAGCCGCGTTGGAACATGGGACCATCAGCCTTAACCAATTTGAGCTGTTAGCGGTGGCGATCAATACCGGGACTAACCTGCCTTCCGTTGCTACCCCAAACGGCCAGGCGGCATTCCTGTTCCTGCTGACCTCCGCGCTGGCACCATTGATTCGACTCTCTTATGGCCGCATGGTGTGGATGGCTCTGCCTTATACTCTCGTCCTGACGCTGGTTGGTCTGCTTTGCGTCGAGTTCACGCTTGTTCCGGTGACTGAGTGGATGACCCAGGCGGGCTGGTTAGCTACACTTTCATAACAATTTACCGGGCAAATCACTGCCCGGTTTGACTTTTTGCATGATAATTATCCGATTACTCAAATTTTCAATTCCTGCTAGTGGCGCATAAATTGAATTGGTTTAAACTGCGCTCTCTACGCATGTTGCAGGGAAATTATTATGTTGCGATTTTTAAACCAGTGCTCCCGAGGTCGTGGTGCATGGTTATTGTTGGCGTTAACCGCCTTTGCGCTGGAGCTTGTCGCGCTGTGGTTCCAGCACGTCATGCTGCTAAAACCTTGCGTGTTGTGTATTTACGAACGTAGCGCATTATTTGGCGTGATGGGCGCGGGGCTGGTGGGGGCTATCGCACCAAAAACGCCGCTGCGCTATGTGGCGATGATTATCTGGATTTACAGTGCCTGGCGCGGACTGCAGTTAGCGTATGAGCACACCATGATTCAGTTGCACCCATCACCATTTATGACCTGTGATTTTGCCGCACGCTTCCCGAGCTGGCTGCCGCTGGACAAATGGCTGCCGCAGGTGTTTTTAGCATCCGGTGACTGTGCTGAACGCCAGTGGTCTTTTTTAACCCTGGAAATGCCACAGTGGCTGTTGGGGATCTTCGCCGCTTACCTGGTGGTCGCCGTGCTGGTAGTCATAGCACAGCCGTTTAAACCGAAAAAACGTGACCTCTTCGGTCGCTAACAGAGACGCTCCTTCGGGAGCGTTTTTTTTGCCTTA
>NZ_SZWS01000061.1:153331-154238 GCF_005281245.1 Citrobacter sp. wls826 | reverse complement strand
CATCTATAAGATGTATATTAAATACATCTTATAGATGCCACACCAAGGAGATGTCTGATGTCCCATTTACGCATCCCGGCAAACTGGAAAGTAAAACGCTCTACTCCCTTCTTTACCAAAGACAACGTCCCGGCAGCACTTCTTTCTCACCATAACACCGCAGCAGGCGTGTTTGGACAGCTCTGCGTAATGGAAGGTACGGTAACGTATTATGGCTTTGCCAATGAAGACGCAAAAGAACCTGAAGTGAAAGTGGTGATTAATGCCGGTCAGTTCGCGACCAGCCCACCGCAGTACTGGCATCGCGTTGAATTAAGCGACGATGCGCAATTCAACATTAACTTCTGGGTGGAAGATGACAACCACTCCGATGAAATGTATCAGGCGAAAAAGTCTTAACCCTTAACGCCTGCTAATCGATGGGCGGCTCAGTCCGCCCATGAAGGTTTGTTCAGGATATGCTCCTGCCAGTCTCGCACTTCCGACTCTTTCACCGCAATATGACGAACCGAGATACGTTCACCGTGCATCGCCGCTTTTGATCCTGTCAGCAACGGGTGCCACTCCGGTAGCCCTTTTCCTTCTGCGAGCAGACGATAGGCGCAGGTCATCGGCAACCATTCAAAAGTCGGCAGATTATCACGCGTCAGTTTGATGCAGTCAGGCTCGTACTCGAATCGACGTTCGTAATTACGACACTGGCAGGTTTTAATGTTGAGCTGACGACAGGCGACGTTGGTAAAGTAGATTTCGTCAGTGTCTTCATCCATCAGCTTATGCAGGCAGCATTGACCGCACCCGTCACATAATGACTCCCACTCGGCATCGGTCATTTCATCAAGGGTTTTACTTTGCCAGAAAGGTATGTCGCTCATCAGGGTTTCCGCTATTGCAATAAAGCTGCACC
>NZ_SZWS01000061.1:149108-153263 GCF_005281245.1 Citrobacter sp. wls826 | reverse complement strand
AAGTTTTGCCGCCCGAAAAGGCGGCAAGCAGAGATTACAGCACGCGGGTTGTTAGCGTTTGACCGTGAAAACTGATGGCCAGTTCGTCGCCGCTGCTTAAAGGTCCCACGCCTGCTGGCGTTCCCGTTAGCACCACATCGCCCGCTTTGAGGGTAAAGAAACGGCTCATATAAGCAATCAAGGGAACGATGTGATGGATCATGTCCGCCGTGGAGCCGTGCTGACGTGTTTCACCGTTGACCGTTAATCCAAGCATCGTATCCTGCGGATCGCCATTAAATTCCGCCACCGGAATAAATCCAGACAGCGGGCAAGAGTTATCAAAACCCTTCGCTTTTTCCCATGGCTGCCCCGCCTTCTTCATTTTGCCCTGAATATCGCGCAGGGTCAGATCCAGCGCGACACCATAACCGGCAATGGCTTTGCGCACATGATCTTCTGTCGCTTGCCGCAGGGTCGCGCCGATCAGCACAGCCAGCTCAACTTCATGGTGGACAGACCCCATATCAGATGGGATCACCAGCGGCTGGCGCAAATCGCACAGCGCGGTTTCCGGTTTAATAAACAGAACCGGTTCTTCCGGGGTGGTTCCGCCCATCTCTTTAATATGGTTAGCATAGTTACTCCCTACGCAAACCACCTTACTCACCGGATAATCCAGCAGAGCACCATGCCAGTTGTGATGTTGATACATTACTTTCCCCTAACGTAGTCATAGATTTCAGGTACTGCATCGATGGAACGTGCTGCTGCCGGATGCAGTTTAACGTTTAGCGTCTGGTGTATTTTGTTTTGCCGCTGCCAGATGCTGTTTAAGTAAATCTTCTGGCGGCGGGGGTATTTGTAAATAATAGCCCTGCTCGGTCAGGGCCTGTTTTACTTTTTCAAGATCGGCATTAACTAATTTTTTTCGCCCATCAAGCGGTAACATCATTGCCAGCGTCGGCTGACCAAATCCTCTCATCAGTTCTTCAGGAACGCGCGAGAAATCGTCTTTTTTTTCGACATATAAATAGGTCTGGTCACGTTTGCTGCTTCGGTAGATCACACAAAACATATCTTTTACTCTGAATTCACGGAATGGTGGCTTGCCTCAATATAATACTGACTATAACATGCCTTATAGTCTTCGGAATATCACCCCGCGCTGGGGATGATAAATAGCAAATTGAGTAAGGCCAGGATGTCAAACACGCCAATCGAGCTTAAAGGCAGTAGCTTCACCTTATCAGTGGTTCATTTACATGAAGCAGAACCCGAGGTTATTCGTCAGGCGTTGGAAGACAAAATCGCGCAGGCACCGGCTTTTTTAAAACATGCTCCCGTGGTGGTTAACGTGAGTGGTCTTGAAAGCCCGGTAAACTGGTCAGCGCTGCAGAAAGTGGTCGCGTCTACCGGATTGCGCATTATTGGCGTTAGCGGATGCAAAGACGCCAGACTAAAGGCAGAAATCGACGAAATGGGTCTTCCTTTACTGACTGAAGGTAAAGAAAAAGCTATTCGTCCTGCGCCTGTTGAGGTCCCGGCTCCCGTCGCTCCGCCGCAAAACGTTACTCCCATCACAAAAACACGATTAATAAATGTGCCGGTTCGTTCCGGTCAGCGCATTTATGCTCCACAATGTGATCTGATTGTTACAAGCCACGTCAGTGCGGGCGCAGAGCTTATCGCTGATGGCAATATTCATGTTTATGGAATGATGAGAGGCCGTGCGCTGGCAGGTGCAAGCGGCGATCGTGAAGCGCAAATTTTTTGTACCCATCTGACGGCAGAACTGGTGTCTATCGCAGGTGTTTATTGGCTGAGTGATAAAATCCCAGCAGAATTTTATGGCAAAGCGGCCCGTCTGCAATTAGCAGAGAACGCTTTGACAGTTCAACCGTTGAATTGATCCCTTTTTAACAAGGAATTTCTATGGCACGCATTATTGTTGTTACTTCGGGTAAAGGGGGCGTTGGCAAAACCACCTCCAGCGCGGCCATCGCTACAGGTTTGGCCCAGAAGGGAAAGAAAACTGTCGTTATTGATTTTGATATCGGCCTGCGTAACCTCGATCTGATTATGGGTTGTGAACGCCGTGTCGTTTACGACTTCGTCAACGTTATTCAGGGCGATGCGTCGTTAAATCAGGCGTTAATCAAAGATAAGCGTACCGAAAATCTCTTTATTCTTCCGGCCTCACAGACTCGCGATAAAGACGCGCTGACGCGTGAAGGCGTCGCGAAAGTTCTGGACGACCTGAAAACGATGGAATTCGATTTCATCGTCTGCGACTCCCCAGCGGGTATTGAAACCGGCGCGCTGATGGCCCTGTATTTTGCCGATGAAGCGATTATCACCACTAACCCGGAAGTCTCCTCTGTACGTGACTCTGACCGTATTCTGGGTATTCTGGCGTCGAAATCTCGTCGTGCGGAAAACGGTGAAGATCCGATTAAAGAGCATTTGTTGCTGACGCGCTACAACCCTGGCCGCGTAAATAAAGGTGACATGCTGAGCATGGAAGACGTACTGGAAATTCTGCGAATCAAGCTGGTTGGCGTGATTCCTGAAGATCAGTCAGTCCTGCGCGCGTCTAACCAGGGTGAGCCGGTTATTCTCGACATCAATGCTGATGCCGGTAAAGCCTATGCTGATACCGTAGACCGTCTGTTGGGAGAAGAACGTCCTTTCCGCTTCATTGAAGAAGAGAAGAAAGGTTTCCTCAAACGCCTGTTCGGAGGATAAGTTATGGCATTACTGGATTTTTTTCTCTCGCGGAAAAAGAGCACAGCGAACATCGCTAAAGAGCGACTGCAGATTATTGTTGCGGAACGTCGTCGTAGTGACGCCGAGCCACATTATTTACCGCAACTGAGGAAAGATATTCTCGAGGTTATCTGCAAGTATGTACAAATTGATCCCGAAATGGTCACCGTACAGCTTGAACAAAAAGACGGCGATATATCTATCCTCGAACTTAACGTGACATTACCTGAAGCTGAAGAGTCTAAATAACGGCTTTGCTCAGTGAGTTATAGTTGCAAAAAAGGCAGATTATTCTGCCTTTTTTATTTTCAGTTTCTTGCCAGGCTGTTGCGGATTTATTCCAAAGTAAACTTTGGATAGTTTTCGGCAAAATAGCGGCGCAAATACTCAACCGTAATACGGATTTTTGCCGACGTCGCCAGCCGAGAAACATAAACCGCCCATATATTTGCTGGTTGATAATACTCGGGTAATACGTGTACCAGATGTCCACCAGCAATGTTGTCGCAAACGTCCCACCACGAACGCAGGGCAATTCCCTGCCCATCAAGACACCACTGATGTACCACTTCGCCATGATTAGACGACAGAGGCCCCGTAACTTTAATTGAGTGAGCGCCCTCTTTATTACGCATTTGCCAGATGCCAAACGGATGGTCGCGCTCTTTGATAACCAGACAAGGAAAAGTGGAGAGATCGTTCAGTTGCTTTGGCGTCCCATGCTGCGCCACAAATTCCGGCGAGGCGCACAGAATACGGTAGTTAGTCGCCAGCTTGCGGGCAATCAGGTTTGGCGCGATATCATCCCCGATACGAATATCAAGATCGACGCCCTCATTCACCATATCCACCAGGCGGTCTTCAACATCGAACCTCAGTTCTAACTGCGGGTACGCTTTTGCCAGCGCAGACAGCGCCGGAGCCACCACCCGACGGCCAAAACCAAAGCTACTAATAATACGTAGCATCCCCTGCGGGATCTGCCTGGCATCCGACAACTCGTCCATCATCTGATCGACATCCTGCAGGATCCGCTGCGCCCATTCGTAGATCCGCTCCCCCTCTTCCGTGATGGTTACACGCCGCGTTGTCCGGTGCAGCAGCACCACGTTCAGCGTCTGCTCCAGCAGGGCTACTCGCTTACTGATAAAAGCCGGTGATACACCCAGTTCCTCGGCAACGGCGGCAAATCCTGCCCGACGGGCAACCAGCATAAAGACGCGTAAATCATTTAGCAGCGGCAGATTATTCATGATCTGTGTTTTATGTTTCACCAGTTAGGGGGATTAACTATTAATCAGTCAATTATAGGATAAGGGGAAAGTCAATTTTGATGGCGTACAAGTGAGAGCTGCTATGAAGAAAACCTGTCGTATTGCCGCTATCCCCGGAGATGGCATTGGTAAA
>NZ_SZWS01000061.1:142802-149038 GCF_005281245.1 Citrobacter sp. wls826 | reverse complement strand
GCCGCCGAGCGTTGGGGGTTGTCGCTCAGCTTTGAGCAAATGGAATGGGCGAGCTGCGAGTACTACACCCATCACGGTAAAATGATGCCGGATGACTGGCATGAGCAGTTGCAATCCTTTGATGCTATCTATTTTGGCGCCGTTGGCTGGCCGGACACCGTACCGGACCACATCTCTTTATGGGGCTCGCTGCTTAAGTTTCGCCGCGAATTCGACCAGTACGTCAACCTGCGTCCGGTACGCCTGTTCCCGGGAGTCCCTTGCCCACTGGCGGGCAAGCAGCCAGGCGACATTGATTTCTACGTCGTACGCGAGAACACCGAGGGAGAATACTCTTCTCTCGGCGGACGCGTGAGTGAAGGGACGGAACACGAGGTGGTTATCCAGGAGTCGGTCTTCACCCGTCGCGGCGTGGATCGTATATTACGTTACGCTTTCGAGCTGGCGCAAAACCGCCCGCGCAAAACCCTGACCTCGGCGACCAAATCCAATGGTCTGGCCATCAGCATGCCTTACTGGGACGAGCGTGTTGAAGCAATGGCGGCTAACTATCCTGAGATCCGTTGGGATAAACAGCATATCGATATACTGTGCGCCCGCTTTGTGATGCAGCCGGAGCGCTTTGACGTTGTGGTTGCCTCCAACCTGTTCGGCGACATCCTCTCCGATCTGGGTCCGGCCTGTACCGGGACGATTGGCATCGCGCCTTCTGCCAACTTAAACCCGGAACGCACCTTCCCGTCCCTGTTCGAGCCAGTACATGGTTCGGCTCCCGATATTTACGGAAAAAACATCGCCAACCCGATTGCCACTATCTGGGCTGGCGCCATGATGCTGGACTTCCTTGGCAAGGGTGATGCCAACTATAAGGCTGCCCACGACGGTATTCTGGCGGCAATTGAGCACGTTATTGCCAGCGGCCCAAAAACGCCGGATATGAAAGGCAGCGCCACCACGCAACAGGTGGGTGAGGCCATCTGTCAGGCACTACGTTAGAGGTCAAACCACGAATTATGAGCCGCGTCACTGACGCGGCTTTTTTATGCGTTTTGTGGAGCCAATAACCTGCGCCAATTCACCTTTTATTATTTCCGTTCCGTGTTTTATTGCTTCACGCATCGAGCAATTGTTTAATTCATGTAAAGAACAAATAATAAAATTGTTAAATATAAAGTAACTCATTCTACCCCTACAGCATGATAACAACGACAGGCTAATGCCATACGCGGGCAACTGTGCCCAGGAGATCCCATGTTGAGCAACGTCAAGAAAAAAGACATGCCGCTGATAGCCATCAGCCTGGTGGCTATTCTTTTCATCGCCGCCACACTTAGTCTCTTCCCTCAGCAGTCTGCACAAGTCGCAAATACCCTTTTTAACGGCGTTACCCGGATGCTGGGTTCCGCCGTGCAGATCCTCGTTCTGATGGCTATGGGTCTGGTCGTCTGGCTGGCTACCAGCAAATACGGCAACATCCGTCTGGGAGAAGGTAAAGCGGAATACAGCACGCTCTCCTGGCTGTTTATGTTTATATGCGCCGGATTAGGCTCCTCCACGCTCTACTGGGGCGTTGCTGAGTGGGCCTATTATTACCAGACCCCGGGTCTGAATATCGCGCCGCACTCGCAAAAAGCGCTGGAATACAGCCTGCCCTATTCCTTTTTCCATTGGGGGATCAGCGCATGGGCGACCTACACGTTGGCCTCATTAACCATGGCCTACCACTTCCATGTGCGTAAAAACAAAGGACTGAGCCTGTCCGGGATTATCGCCGCTATTACCGGCGTGCATCCGCAGGGCGTCTGGGGTCGCCTGGTTGACCTGATGTTCCTGATCGCGACAGTTGGCGCGTTAACTATCTCTCTGGTCGTCACCGCCGCCACCTTTACCCGCGGTTTGTCTGCCCTGACGGGGTTACCGGATAACTTCACGGTGCAGGCGTTTGTGATCCTGTTCTCTGGCGGCATTTTCTGCCTGAGCTCCTGGATTGGCATCAATAACGGTTTGCAACGTCTGAGCAAAATGGTCGGCTGGGGGGCGTTTTTACTGCCGCTGCTGGTGCTGATCGTCGGCCCGACCGAGTTCATCACCAATAACATCATCAACGCCATCGGCCTGACGACACAAAACTTTTTGCAAATGAGCCTCTTCACCGACCCGCTTGGCAACGGTGAGTTCACCCGTAACTGGACAGTGTTCTACTGGCTGTGGTGGATCTCCTACACGCCGGGCGTGGCAATGTTTGTCACTCGCGTATCCCGTGGTCGCAAAATCAAAGAGGTTATCTGGGCATTAATCCTCGGTAGCACTGTTGGCTGCTGGTTCTTCTTTGGCGTGATGGAAAGCTACTCCATTCACCAGTTTGTGAACGGTGTGATCGACGTACCGCAGGTTATGGCGACGCTGGGCGGTGAGACAGCCGTACAGCAAGTATTGATGTCGTTGCCTGCCGGGAAACTGTTTCTGGTGGCGTATCTGGCGATCATGATTATATTCCTCGCCTCACACATGGATGCTGTGGCCTACACCATGGCGGCCACCAGCACGCGCAACCTGCAGGAAGGGGAAGATCCGCAGCGCAGTCTTCGTCTGTTCTGGTGCGTGGTCATCACCCTGATCCCATTATCGATTTTGTTCACCGGCGCGTCCCTGGAAACCATGAAGACCACGGTGGTTCTGACCGCTCTTCCATTCCTCGCCATCCTGTTGGTGAAGGTTGGCGGTTTTCTGCGCTGGGTACGGCAAGACTATGCCCACGTTCCTGCGCATCAAATTGAAGGTCATCTTCCCGAAGCGCCAGTTGACGTCCCGGTCGCGCCACCGGCCGGGACACTACTCAAAGGCGACAATTAAGCGCCAGTACAAAAATCCTCTTACTCACAAATTAAAGGTATTCCAATGAGCAATCTGAGCCCTGAGTTTATTCTGCCGCAAAATTTCTGTGCCAACCCGCAGGATGCCTGGACTATTCCGGCCCGGTTTTATACCGACCACCAGGCTTTCGAACACGAACAAGAAAAGGTGTTCGCTAAAAGCTGGATTTGCGTCGCCCACAGTAGCGAACTGGCGAAACCCAATGATTATGTTACCCGAGAAGTGATTGGCGAGAATATCGTGCTGGTACGTGGGCGCGATAACGTGCTGCGGGCCTTCTACAACGTCTGCCCGCATCGCGGTCATCAGTTGTCGAGCGGCGAGGGGAAAGCGAAAAATGTGATTACCTGCCCTTACCACGCATGGGCGTTCAAACTTGACGGCAATCTGGCGCATGCGCGTAACTGCGAAAACGTCGCCAACTTCGACAGCGAAAAAGCGCACCTTACACCGGTACGCCTGGAAGAATATGCCGGATTCGTGTTTATTAACATGGATCCGAACGCGGGCAGCGTGGAAGAACAACTCCCTGGACTTGCGGACAAAGTTATCGAAGCCTGCCCAGACGTGCATGACCTGAAACTTGCTGCACGTTTTACTACCCGTACCCCAGCCAACTGGAAGAATATCGTCGATAACTATCTGGAGTGCTACCACTGCGGTCCGGCCCATCCAGGTTTTTCCGACTCGGTCCAGGTTGACCGTTACTGGCATACCATGCACGGCAACTGGACGCTGCAATACGGTTTCGCCAAACCTTCAGAACAGTCATTTAAGTTCGAAGAAGGGGTTGATGCCGCCTTCCACGGTTTCTGGCTGTGGCCGTGCACCATGCTCAACGTGACGCCAATCAAAGGCATGATGACCGTTATCTACGAATTCCCGGTAGATGCGGAAACCACGCTGCAAAACTATGACATCTACTTCACCAACGAAGAGCTGACCGAAGAGCAGAAACAACTGATCGAATGGTATCGCAACGTCTTTCGTCCTGAAGATTTACGTCTGGTTGAAAGCGTACAAAAAGGGCTGAAATCGCGCGGGTATCGTGGCCAGGGACGCATTATGGCAGACACCAGCGGCAGTGGCATCTCCGAGCATGGCATTGCCCATTTTCATAATCTGGTCGCCCAGGTTTTTCAGGAATAACCCGGGGCTTTTACGACAGGTTCCGGCGCGTCGCTGAGGCGCGTCGGACAGATTTTTTAGGGAGGCCGCAATGTCTGATTATCAAATGCAAGAAGTCCGGGTCAGCCGGATTGAGACGATTACCGCGCAGGTAAAATGCTTCACCTTAACGGCGACCTCAGGCCAGCCGTTGCCTGCGTTTCAAGGTGGCAGCCATATTATCGTGCAGATGCGCGATGGCGAGAATCTGTACAGCAATGCGTACTCGCTGATGAGTTCACCACGCGATACGCGCGCCTATAAAATCGCCGTACGCCTGGAGGAGGCGTCCAAAGGCGGCTCACGATATCTGCATCAAAACGTGAAGCCCGGCGACACGCTCACGATCTCCACACCAAATAATCTCTTCGCCCTCGCTCCTCAGGCACAAAAACATCTGTTAATTGCCGGAGGTATCGGCATCACACCGTTTTTATCGCAACTCCCGGAGCTGGAACAATCTCAGACGCAATGGCAACTGCACTATTGCTCTCCCAGCAAGGAGACCTGCGCGTTTCATGACGAACTCATGCAACACCCCAGCGCCAATCGCATTCATCTGCACCTGTCGAACGCAGGCACCCGCCTCGATTTAGCCCGTCTGCTGGCAGATGTTGAACCCGGCACGCATATCTACACCTGTGGCCCTGCGGTGCTCAACGATGCTGTCAGAGAAGCGGCTTCCCGCCTTGGGCTGGACAGCAATACGCTACATTTCGAACAATTTGCCGTGGAAGAGAAAGGCGGCGACGCCTTCACCCTGGTGCTGGCGCGTTCCGGGCGCGAGTTTGTGGTCCCGGAAGAGATGACCATTTTGCAGGTTATCGAAAATAACAAAGCCGCCCGGGTTGAGTGCCTGTGCCGGGAAGGTGTTTGCGGCACCTGCGAAACGACGATTCTCGAAGGGGAAGCGGATCACCGCGATCAGTATTTCAGCGACGACGAAAAAGCCAGCCAGCAAAGCATGCTCATCTGCTGCTCGCGCGCCAAAGGTAAGCGCCTGGTGCTCGATCTGTAGCGTTGCGCAGGCCGGGTCAGCAAACGCGCGACCCGGCGAGCCTGGTGACTTACTGCGGGTATTCCTGCAGCAGCGCGTTGAGGCGATCGGACATCAATTCGCCACGCCAGCCGGAAACCAGCTCTGGCAGGGATTGCTGCGGCTTTAATTTCCAGTGCCAGTTGAGCAACTGGTTGATCTGGCGACGCGAAGCAAGCAGTTCGACGCTGAGATTATGTTCCGCACTCACCTCGGCAACCAGCGCTTTGATGGCTTTGAACGCCTTGCGATACCCTGGCATATCCATCAAATTCAGCAGCGGCTGCGGTAGCGACTCTTCCGGTAAAGCCTGGGCCTTTTCTACCAGGGCGATCAGCGTTTTACCGTGGAAACGAATTTCGCTCCCGGAAAGACCCAGGCTATCCAGTTCACCCAGGCTGCCCGGCATATAACGCGCCACCGCCCACAGGTGCTCTTCACGCACCACGAAGTTTACCGCCAGATCGCGCTCGCGTGCTTTACGCAGTCGCCAGTCGGCAAGCAGTTGCAGGCAGGCTAGCTGACGGGTGCGCAGTTGCCATGCGTTGGTGATGTCACGCCAGGCGTCTTCTGGCGCCAGAATCTCCTGGCGACGCTGCTGCATTAAGCGGCATTCGTCCAGCGCAGCTGGCAGCCAGCCGCTGGCTTCGGTTTCAGCCATCAGTTTTGTGGTGATCGGTAACAGATACCAGACGTCAGCCGCCGCGTATTCGCACTGACGCTCGGTCAGCGGTCTGGCCAGCCAGTCGGTACGCGATTCGCTTTTGTCGAGCGCCACACCCGTAAACTCTTCCACCATCGAGGCGAAGCCCCACGACAGCGGACGACCGCAAAACGCGGCCAGGATTTGTGTGTCAATTAACGGCTGCGGAAGTTCGCCAAAAGCGTTGAGAAACACTTCCAGGTCTTCACTTCCCGCATGCAGGAATTTGGTGATGGTGGTATCACGCAGAATATCGCGCAGGGGCGACCAGTCGGTGATCCCTAGCGGATCAATCAGAGCAACGTGTTTGCCATCAAACAGTTGGATCAGCCCCAACTGCGGATAATAGGTACGTGTGCGAACAAATTCGGTATCCAGGGCTATCGCCGGAAATTCACGGACGGCTTCGCACAGCGTGGCTAACGCGTCGTCCGTGGTGATCATTTGATAATTCAA
>NZ_SZWS01000061.1:138325-142732 GCF_005281245.1 Citrobacter sp. wls826 | reverse complement strand
CGGATTACCCGGCGTTTTCTACTGGCTGACTTAACGCTCAGCCTTTATTGTCCACTTTGGCGCGCGCTTCGTCACGTAATTCTCGTCGCAAAATTTTACCGACGTTAGATTTCGGCAACTCGTCGCGAAACTCCACCAGCTTCGGTACTTTATAGCCCGTCAGGTGACGACGGCAGAAAGTGATAAGCGCCTCATCAGTTAACGAGGCATCTTTCTTCACCACGAAAATTTTCACCGCTTCACCGCTGCTGCCCGACGGAACACCAACCGCAGCCACTTCCTGTACGCCAGGATGTTGCATAACCACGTCTTCAATTTCATTTGGATAGACGTTAAAGCCGGACACCAGGATCATATCTTTCTTACGATCGACAATACGCAGGAAGCCTTCTTCATCCATCACCGCAATATCGCCGGTGTGCAGCCAGCCGTCTTTGACGATTTCGTCGGTGGCGTCTGGTCGCTGCCAGTAGCCTAGCATCACTTGCGGACCTTTCACGCACAGTTCGCCCGGTTCTCCCGGCGGCACTTCGTTATCGTCGTCATCCACCAGTTTGACCTCGGTGGAAGGAACCGGTAACCCGATACTGCCGCTGTGGTAGTCGATATCATGAGGATTGACGCTCACCAGAGGGGCACACTCCGTCAGGCCATAGCCTTCCAGCAGATACTGACCGGTCAGCTTCACCCAACGTTCAGCTACCGCCTGTTGAACCGGCATCCCGCCACCTGCCGAAAGGTGCAGTGACGAGAAGTCCAGTTGTTGGAACTCTTTGTTATTCAGCAGCGCGTTAAACAGCGTGTTGACGCCGGTCATGGCGGTGAACGGATACTTCGCCAGCTCTTTTACCAGTCCCGGAATATCACGCGGGTTGGTAATCAGCAGGTTTTGACCGCCCAGCTCAATAAACAGCAGACAGTTCATCGTCAGCGCAAAAATGTGATACAGCGGTAGGGCCGTCACCACCAGTTCTTTACCCGGATGCAGCAACGGGCCATAAGTGGCGTTAACCTGCTCAAGGTTAGCCAGCATGTTACGGTGCGTAAGCATCGCGCCCTTCGCCACACCGGTAGTCCCCCCGGTATATTGCAGGAACGCCAGATCTTCCGACACCACTTCGGGTTTCACATACTGCATGCGATAACCGTTTTGCAGCGCACTACGAAATGAGATGGCATCCGGCAGGTGATATTTCGGCACCAGACGCTTGATATACTTGACGACAAAGTTAACCAACGTCCCTTTGGCGGTCGACAGCTGATCGCCCATACGCGTCAGGATCACGTGTTGCACCGACGTTTTGTCGACGACTTTTTCCAGCGTGTGGGCAAAGTTAGACACGATGACAATCGCCGACGCGCCGCTGTCGTTGAGCTGATGTTCCAGCTCGCGAGGCGTGTACAGCGGGTTCACGTTCACGACGATCATGCCAGCACGTAAAATCCCAAACAGTGCGACCGGATATTGCAGCAGGTTCGGCATCATCAATGCGACGCGATCGCCCTTCTTCAGCCCGAGTCCCTGTTGCAAATAGGCCGCAAATGCCCGGCTACGCTCTTCAAGCTTGCGGAAGGTCATCACCTCCCCCATGTTTACAAACGCGGGCTGATCGGCATACCGTCTTACTGAGTGTTCAAAGAGTTCCACCAGGGATTGATAACGGTCAGGATTGATCTCCGCAGGAACACCAGCGGGATAACGGTTAAGCCAAACCTTTTTCAATACATCACCTCTAAAATGCGTATTCGTCGTCATCACAACCCCAGGCAATAAACAAACTGTTAACATAATATTAACTCAGCGTACCAGTTTGTTTATTACACAACGACAAGGTTGCGAAGCACGTCACTATTTATTTTTCTTATATCCACGTTAATGCAGAAACAGCGGACGAGCCGCTGTTTCTTTTACTCATAAAACAAAGAGTTACTCAGTTACTATGGTCTGAACCTGTGCCGGGCCGGGATTGTACCATCCCCATCCACCGTAGCCACCGTAAGGCCAGCCACGCGCACCGTAGAACCAGGGGTCGATCGGCTGAGGCGGCATAACAATTTGCTGAGTAATATGCCAGCGTTTATAGCCAGTTACCTGCATCAGCATGAATTTATACGGCGTATTACCGATTTTTCCATCCACAGTACCGCTAATCGGACCGACGACGGTAACCAGTTGACCGCGGAAGTCCACCGGGTCGAGGAAGCCATTTACATCAGCATAAATTCGCCCGCGGGAGGCTTCGCCCAGCACCGGTCGCGCCCCACTATCAAGAGGAACAGTGGCAATTTCCAGACGGGATTTCCCCTGCTGGTTCTGAATATCCACAACTTTACCGCCGAAACGCGCTTCCTGTCCGACATACAGCTGCGGGGCATTCATAACCCGCACCAGATCCTGCTGCGGCGTAGGGCTCGAACCTTTAATCGCGTCCGGGATGGTGACACAACCGCTAAGCATTAACGCGAATGCGCCCGCCAACACACCTTTCAATAACTGCTTTTGCACCGCCATATTGCGACTCCCTTTTCTTAGCTTCTGCCCCGACCAATTCACCATGCTGCGCACTGACGGCTATGCGAATTAACCAGGGATGTACTACTAAGATTCATTCTTTACCGGGAAGTTTCTTCCATGCCACGGTGTTACGTAAATAAACCGGTTCCGCATGTTCAACCGCCACGGTCTTACCGGCAGCCAGCATTTGCGTGGCAACAGGCAGCATATCTTCAGCCGCCGGAAGCAAAACGTCGCCATCGCTCAGCGTCAGACCGCTGTCTTTACCGAGCTCAGGCCAGGCAGGCCAGCCCGTTCCGACCGTTACCCACTCGCCAGACAGTTGCAGTAAACGCGCATGCACCTGCTCGGGGGTTAGCACCGCTTCGGTTTCTTCACCGTGCCAGTTGCCGTGCTCATCACGCAGGTATTCGGCCCAATAGACTTCGCCCATTCGCGCGTCGATCGCAGCCAGTACGCGGGTCGCGCCCGACTTACGCCAGGCTCCCTGCGCCATTGTTGCCAGGGTGGAAACGCCGATCATCGGTAAATTCGCGCCTAACGCCAGCCCCTGAGCAATGCCAATCCCAATACGTACACCGGTGAAACTGCCAGGACCGCGACCAAACGCCAGAGCGTCGATATCGGTTAACGTAAGACCGCCAGCGGCCAGGATTTCCTCGACCATTGGTAAAATTCGTTGGGTGTGTTCTCGTGGGCAAAGCTCGAAATGAGCCTTGGTAGTACCGTCATTCCACAGGGCAACAGAGCACGCCTCTGTGGCGGTATCGATAGCCAGAATTCGCATGGGTGTTTGTGATCAGGTCAATAAATTTGGCGCGCATCTTACCACACTCCGTAACAAATTACTCAGTCGTTGGTATGGCAAGAAAACGAACAGCGCGAGCAATATCACGCGTCCGCGGCGCAGGCGGAAGACTTGCCAGGAAAGTGGCACCGTAAGGTCGCATCACCAAACGGTTGTCGCAAATCACCAGCACCCCGCGGTCGTCGGCGTCACGAATCAGACGCCCCACGCCCTGTTTCAGGGTGATTACCGCATCCGGCAACTGAACGTCTTCAAACGGATCGCCGCCGCGCAAACGGCAGTCCTCCATCCTCGCTTTTAACAGCGGATCGTCCGGCGAGGTGAACGGCAGTTTATCAATAATCACCAGCGACAACGTATCGCCACGCACGTCCACCCCTTCCCAGAAGCTGCTGGTGGCAACCAGTAACGCATTACCTGCGCTGACAAACTGCTGTAACAGTTGCCCTTTACTGGTTTCGCCCTGCAGCAGCACGGGAAGGGTCATGGTGGCGCGGAATTGTTCCGCCAGATCGCGCATCATCGCGTGCGAGGTACACAGCATAAAGCAGCGCCCGTTGTTCGCTTCGATAATAGGACGCAGCATGGATGCCAGCTGACGCGCCGCTCCCGGTTGGTTGGTTTGCGGGAGATTACGCGGCACGCACAGCAGCGCCTGGCGGGTGTAATCAAATGGACTTGGCAGCAGCATCGACTCGGCATCTTCAATACCCAGCCGCGCGGTGAAATGATGAAGGTCATCGTTTACCGACAGCGTCGCGGAGGTAAAAATCCAGCAGCCCGGCTTCTGTTCCATCACTTCTTTGAATTTATCCGCCACCGTGAGCGGCGTCAGCGCAAGGGTGAAATGCCGCGAGGTGCATTCATACCAGTAGCTGAAACCTGGCTGGTTGATCTCTTTCAGGCGCTTCAGACGAGTACGGTAAAGCGTGGCACGTTCAAACGCGGCATCCAGCAAGGCGGAACGTCCGAGAGACAGTTTCGCCACGTCGTAACACAGCTCCAGCGTGTCATCGAGCAACAAAAACGCGCGCTGCACGCGCGGGTCGGCCAGCAGTTCCCGCAAGTTTCCTCGATAGCCCGG
>NZ_SZWS01000061.1:137792-138275 GCF_005281245.1 Citrobacter sp. wls826 | reverse complement strand
CTCGCCCAGCTGCAGGCGGAAGTCCTGCGCGCTTTGCGCCAGCCGGTCGGCGCATTTTTGAAGCTGTTGAGTGTCTTTCAGCTCGGTGCGATAGGCAATGGTGATGTCTTTCGCCAGATCCAGCAGTTGGCGACTGGAGAGCGATTGACCAAAGTACTGGCTGGCGATATCCGGTAACTGATGCGCTTCATCGAAGATCATCACTTCAGCTTCCGGGATCAGCTCGCCAAACCCACTCTCTTTCACCACCATATCAGCGAGAAACAGATGGTGGTTTACCACGACGACATCCGCATCCATCGCCTTCTTGCGCGCTTTCACGACAAAGCACTCTTTGTACAGCGGGCAGTCGCTCCCAAGGCAATTATCGTTTGTGCTCGTCACCAGCGGCCAGGCCTGAGAGTCTTCCGCCACGCTGACGCAGGTGCTGATGTCACCATCAAGGGTTTGATTTGACCAGGAGCGTAGCAGAATGACGTCACT
>NZ_SZWS01000061.1:136883-137741 GCF_005281245.1 Citrobacter sp. wls826 | reverse complement strand
AGGTCACCGCCCGCCAGCGCCTGTTGTTCGAGACGCTCAAGACACAGATAGTTTGAACGCCCTTTCAGCAGCGCCAGTTTACCCGTGAATTCCAGAGCCTTCGCTACTGTGGGTAAATCGCGGCTGTATAGCTGATCCTGCAACGCCTTCGAGCCCGTGGAGACAATTACTTTCTTTCCGGCACGCAGCGCAGGGGCAAGATAAGCGTAGGTTTTACCCGTTCCTGTTCCGGCTTCGACAACAAGCGGCTGTGATTTTTCGATAGCATGACTGACGGCGAAGGCCATCTGCCGCTGTGGTTCACGCGGTTTAAAACCGGGTATCGCTTTAGCCAACTGACCGTCTGCTGCAAAATCGTCCGTCACACTGCCCCCTGTTCATTTGAACAGGGATTATGTCAGGCCAGCGGCTCTTTCGCCAGTTGAAGAGGTGACGTGGACACAACATTATGGCAGTCTTGGCGCAACCCGAAGCCATTATGAAAAAACGTAAATGAGGAATGATTTATGACGATTGTGCGCATTGATGCCGAAGCGCGTTGGTCCGACGTGGTTATCCACAACAACACGTTGTATTACACCGGCGTACCGGAAAATCTGGATGCCGACGCCTTTGAGCAAACGGCAAATACGCTGGCGCAAATTGATGCGGTGCTGGAAAAACAGGGCAGCAGCAAGTCACGTATTCTTGATGCCACCCTGTTCCTGGCGGACAAAAATGATTTTGCCGCCATGAACAAAGCCTGGGACGCATGGGTTGTTGCTGGTCACGCGCCGGTACGTTGTACCGTTCAGGCCGGGTTAATGAACCCGAAATACAAAGTTGAAATTAAGATTATCGCTGCGGTATAAGCGGCGT
>NZ_SZWS01000061.1:126682-136816 GCF_005281245.1 Citrobacter sp. wls826 | reverse complement strand
CTGGCGCGTAATTCAGCAGCCACTTTCGTAATCGCCTCGCCACTGCTCATCCCCTGGGATATCAGTTCATGAATGCGTTCAACCGCCTGTTGCTGCTGATCGTGCGTGAGTGAAGGTAAACCTGCAATCATGGTGAACTCCTGCTAAATTATTAGCGCTAATTATTTCATGCTACCCGGCACATAGCCAGTGAAGTAGCAACGAGTCAGGACTGATGAAGACGTTATCTCCCGCTGTAATCACACTCCCCTGGCGTCTGGACGCCGCTGAGCACTATTTTGCCACATTAAGCCACCAGCCCTGGGCAATGCTTTTGCATTCAGGCCATGCCGACCATCCGCATAATCGCTTTGATATTCTGGTCGCCGACCCCATTACAACGCTGGTCACACATGCAGAAGAGACCGTTGTGCATGACCATCACGGCACTATGCAAACGGTTGATGATCCGATGACAGTTTTACGTTCGGCGCTGACATCGCTGACTATTCAGCCCGATTATAATCCCGATTTTCCCTTCCAGGGAGGCGCATTGGGTCTGTTCGGTTATGACTTAGGCCGTCGTTTTGAATCTCTGCCAACGGAAGCCGAACAGGATATCACGCTACCGGACATGGCGGTTGGCATTTACGATTGGGCGCTGATTGTCGATCATCAGTTGCAAAGGGTGTCGCTACTTAGCCACTCCGATGTACAGGCACGACACCGTTGGCTGGAAAATCAACAGATACCCGTGCGCGAACCGTTTTCGTTAACATCCTCGTGGCAGTCAAACATGACCCGCGAGCAGTATGGTGAAAGGTTCCGTCAGGTGCAGCGTTATCTGCACAGCGGCGATTGCTATCAGGTCAATCTTGCCCAGCGTTTTCAGGCGCATTATCAAGGCGATGAGTGGTTGGCGTTTGTACGTCTCAACCATGCGAACCGCGCCCCGTTCAGTGCGTTTATACGTCTTGAGGAGGGGGCGATTCTCAGCCTTTCACCTGAGCGTTTTATTCTGCTGGAAAACCAGCACATCCAGACGCGTCCGATTAAAGGCACGCTGCCCAGACTTGAAGATGCCGATGCCGATCGTCTGCAGGCTCAATCACTGGCGAACTCCCCAAAGGATCAGGCGGAAAACCTGATGATCGTCGATTTAATGCGTAATGATATCGGCCGCGTTGCCGAACCCGGTTCGGTACAGGTTCCGGAACTGTTCGTTGTCGAACCGTTCCCTGCCGTTCATCATTTGGTCAGCACCATTACCGCGCGTCTGCCAGAATCATTGCACGCCACTGACCTGCTGCGCGCCGCCTTCCCCGGCGGCTCTATTACCGGTGCGCCAAAAGTGCGGGCAATGGAAATTATTGACGAACTGGAACCGCAAAGACGCAACGCCTGGTGCGGTAGCATTGGCTATCTGAGCTTTTGCGGCAATATGGATACCAGCATCACCATTCGCACGCTCACAGCCACCAACGGACGCATTTATTGTTCCGCTGGCGGTGGCATTGTGGCGGACAGCCAGGAAGATGCGGAGTATCAGGAAACGTTTGATAAAGTGAATCGTATTTTGCACCAACTGGAGAACTGACACGTGGAATACAGCAGCCTGACGCTTGATGATTTTTTATCGCGCTTTCAACTCCTGCGCCCGCAGGTTAATCATACTGCGTTAAACCAGCGTCAGGCCGCCGTACTGATCCCCGTCGTGCGTCGTGCACAGCCGGGGTTACTATTAACTCAGCGTTCCGTTCATCTGCGCAAGCACGCCGGACAGGTCGCCTTTCCCGGCGGCGCGGTGGATAGCAGCGATGCCTCGTTAATTGCCGCCGCCCTTCGCGAAGCGCAGGAAGAAGTGGCGATCCCACCATCCTGCGTGGAGGTGATTGGCGTTCTGCCGCCGGTCGACAGCGTGACCGGTTTCCAGGTCACGCCGGTGGTAGGCATTATCCCGCCAAATTTGCCATATCGCGCAAGTGTTGATGAAGTTTCCGCCGTGTTCGAAATGCCGCTTGCACAAGCCCTGCATTTAGGTCGTTATCATCCGCTGGATATCTACCGTCGCGGCGATTCACATCGTGTATGGCTTTCCTGGTATGAGCAATATTTCGTCTGGGGAATGACCGCCGGAATAATTCGTGAGCTGGCGCTGCAAATTGGCGTCAAGCCCTGACTATACTTATCTTTACGCACACCATAGACAACTTGAAACTCAGGTCACAACATTAGTAAAACCGCGGTTATCTATTAGTTTAATTCATGTGAATAGTTAAGCCGATCGCCGCGTTCCCTCTTACACTATGCGCAGTTATAACATCGTTACTGGAAACCCCAGTCGCCCTGTAGGAGTATTATCGTGATTAGTCTATTCGACATGTTTAAGGTGGGGATTGGTCCCTCATCTTCCCATACCGTAGGGCCTATGAAGGCGGGTAAACAGTTCGTCGATGACCTGGTCGAAAAAGGATTACTGGACAGCGTTACTCGTGTCGCCGTCGACGTGTATGGTTCACTGTCGCTCACGGGTAAAGGTCACCATACCGATATCGCCATTATTATGGGTCTGGCGGGCAATGAGCCTGCTACCGTGGATATTGACAGCATCCCCGGATTTATCCGCGACGTAGAAACGCGTGGACGCCTGCTGCTTGCGCAGGGCCAACACGAAGTGGATTTCCCGCAGAATGACGGAATGCGTTTTCACAACGGCAACCTGCCGCTGCATGAAAACGGAATGCAGATCCACGCGTACAGTGGCGAAACCGTCATTTACAGCAAAACCTACTACTCTATCGGCGGTGGATTCATCGTTGATGAAGAACATTTTGGTCAGGATGCCGCGGGCGAGGTCAGTGTGCCTTATCCGTTCAAATCCGCCACTGAAATGCTGGAATACTGCAACAGCACCGGCCTGTCTCTCTCTGGCATGGCGATGCAGAACGAACTTGCTCTGCACAGTAAAAAAGAGATTGAAGAGTACTTTGGTAACGTCTGGCAAACCATGCAGGCTTGTATCGATCGTGGTATGAACACCGAAGGCGTGCTGCCGGGTCCGCTGCGCGTTCCTCGTCGTGCTTCAGCCCTGCGTCGTATGCTGGTTTCCAGCGACAAGCTGTCCAACGATCCGATGAACGTGATCGACTGGGTGAACATGTTCGCGCTGGCCGTTAACGAAGAAAACGCCGCGGGTGGTCGCGTAGTTACTGCGCCAACCAACGGTGCTTGCGGTATCGTGCCTGCGGTACTGGCCTATTACGATCATTTCATCGAGTCCGTCAGCCCGGATATCTATACCCGTTATTTCCTGGCGGCCGGCGCGATTGGCGCGTTGTATAAAATGAACGCGTCTATCTCTGGTGCAGAAGTGGGTTGTCAGGGTGAAGTGGGCGTAGCCTGTTCCATGGCTGCCGCGGGTCTGGCTGAACTGTTAGGCGCAAGCCCTGAGCAGGTGTGTGTTGCTGCTGAAATCGGCATGGAACATAACCTCGGCTTAACCTGCGATCCGGTGGCGGGACAGGTACAGGTTCCGTGCATCGAACGTAATGCCATTGCGTCAGTGAAGGCGATCAACGCTGCGCGTATGGCAATGCGCCGTACCAGCGCTCCGCGCGTCTCGCTGGATAAAGTCATTGAGACCATGTACGAAACAGGTAAAGACATGAACGCCAAATACCGTGAAACGTCACGCGGTGGTCTGGCAATCAAAGTTCAATGTGACTAATACTTATTTTTCGCCCATCTGCGACGGATGGGCGAATTTGCCCCCTCTCCCTCGTCTGGCGTAATTTTCCCCACTACACTTGCTCTGTTGCTGTTGGCTACTGTGACCAACGGCTTATCGGGCGGCCCGCATGCAAACAGCGCAAAGGATCATCAAGAACTATCGCCGGAATCGCTTAATCGTCTGCACATTATGTGCACTACTGACGCTCATTCTCACATTAACTGTCCGATTTATTTCGGAGCGTAATTTAAATCATCGCAATACCGTTACCTTTGCCAACCACGCCGTTGAAGAGTTGGATGACGTGCTTTTGCCCCTACAGACCGGACGCGATGTACTGCTACCGCTGATTGGGCTTCCCTGCTCAGTCGCGCGTTTACCTCTGAGTAAGCATGCAGCCAGACTGCAAACGGTACGTTCTATCAGCCTGATTCAGAGCGGGATCCTTTATTGTTCCAGCATTTTTGGCTATCGCAATGTGCCTATTCGCCAACTGGAGCCTGAATTACCCAGTCGGGAGCCGCAATTGCTGCTGTCTACCGACCATTCGTTGATTAAGGGCAGTCCGATTCTGACGCAATGGTATCCAGCATCTGCCGATGGCTCAGATGGCGTGCTGGAAATCGTTAACATTGATTTATTATCGTCCATGTTGCTTGAACCCCAGCCACCGCAAATTACCCATGCCAGCTTAACCGTCGGTAATCGCCATTTGCTATATGGACAGGGTGTTGTCGATACGCTACCTGAACTGGATAATGAAAAACGCTACCAGCTCTCATCGCAACATTTCCCCTTTACTATCAGCGTCACCGGTCCGGGTGCCAGCGAACTGGCTATAAAACATCTACCAACACAACTGCCGCTGGCGGTGATCCTAAGTTTTTTAGTGGGCTACCTGGCATGGCTGGCGACCGCCAGCAGAATGAGCTTCTCCTGGGAGATAAATCTGGCCCTTGCTGCACGGGAATTCGAGCTGTTTTGCCAGCCGCTACTTAATGCGCAAACCCAGCAATGTATGGGAGTGGAAATCCTTTTACGCTGGAATAACCCGCGCCAGGGTTGGATCTCTCCCGAAGTGTTTATTCCCATCGCAGAGGAGCACAACCTGATTGTGCCGCTTACCCGTCATGTCATCGCAGAAACCATTCAGCAACGGCACGTATTCCCGATGAGCAGCCAGTTTCATATTGGGATTAATGTTGCCGCCAGCCATTTTCGTAACGGTACGCTGCTAAAAGATCTCAACCAGTACTGGTTCAGCCAGCACCCTATTCAGCAGTTGGTTATCGAACTCACCGAGCGCGATGCGTTGCTGGATGTGGATTATCGGGTCGTGCGCGAGTTAAATCGGCTTGGCGTAAAGCTGGCAATTGACGATTTCGGCACCGGCAACAGCTCGCTCTCCTGGCTGGAAAAGCTTCGCCCGGATGTGCTGAAGATTGATAAATCATTTACCTCGGCAATCGGGACAGACGCCGTGAACTCAACCGTCACAGACATCATTATCGCTTTGGGGAAAAAACTGAATATCGAACTGGTGGCGGAAGGCGTTGAAACACAGGCGCAGGCACAGCATTTGCGCCGACACGGAGTACATTTATTGCAAGGCTTTTTGTATGCAAAGCCGATGCCGCTGCGCGATTTTCCCAAATGGCTGGCGGGCAGCACGCCGCCGCCCGCCCGGCATAACGGGCGACACAGTATGCACGTTATGCCGTTTCGCTAACCCCGCTTACTCGTCTTCGTCGTGAGCGGGTTGTTCTTTAACAATGCGAACTAAATCCACACGATAGTCATTGGCTTCGACAATCGTAATGCTCAACGGTGCAACATCGATAACATCACCTACGCGTGGAATATGGCCGTTAGCGGCAATGACTAAACCTGCCACCGTGGCGATGTCTTCATCTTCATTCACTAACGTATCCACGTCCAGCGCCTGTTGCAACGCATGCAGATCGGTACCACCTTTCACCAACCAACCGCCTGCATCAGCAATAATTTCAGGCGTTTCATCAGCATCCGGGAATTCACCGGCAATAGCTTCTAATACGTCCAGCGGCGTGACCAGACCCTGGACTACACCAAACTCGTTAGTGACGATAACAAAGCTGCCGCGGGCGCGTCGCAGAACACCTAACAGATTGATAGGATCCAGCGTTTCCGGGACAATAATAGCCGGAGACGCGGAGGCAATGGCCGCCACATCCACACCGTCTTCCAGCGCGACCAGTAGCTCTTTAGCACGCACAATACCGATGATTTCATCCAGTTCGCCACGACACACCGGGAACAGGCTGTGTGGTGACGAGAGCAATTGCTCGCGAATTTCCTCCACGCTCAGGTCTGCATCAACCCAGCTAATTTCGCCACGAGGCGTCATAATGCCGCGTAATGAACGCGATGCCAGAGAAAGGACGCCGTTGATCATATAGCGTTCTTCTTCCACAAATGCGCCTTCCGGGACGGGAACCGGCACCGGGTTGTCGGATTCCATCTGCGCGCTGGCCTGACTTTTACCCCCCATCAGACGCAGGATTGCATCGGCAGTGCGCGCACGCAGCGGCAGCGTCGACTGGTGGCGAATAAAGTTCCGACGGGCAATCTGGTTAAACAACTCAATGATGATTGAGAAGCCAATCGCCGCATACAGATAGCCTTTCGGAATATGGAAGCCAAACCCTTCGGCAACCAGGCTCAGACCGATCATTAACAGGAAGCTCAGACACAGCACCACCACCGTCGGATGTTGGTTCACAAATCGTGTCAGCGGCTTAGAAGCCAGCAGCATCACGGCCATAGCAATCACGACCGCCGCCATCATCACCGGCAGATGGTTGACCATACCGACCGCCGTAATAACGGCATCCAGCGAGAATACCGCGTCGAGTATGACAATCTGCGTCACAACAACCCAAAAACTCGCATACCCTTTTGCCTGGCCGGTATCATGTTCACGGTTTTCCAGCCGCTCATGCAGCTCTGTCGTGGCCTTGAACAAGAGGAAAATCCCCCCCAGCAGCATGATCAGATCGCGCCCCGAGAACGAGTAGTCCATTACCGTAAATAGCGGCTTAGTTAGCGTCACCATCCACGAAATCACGGACAACAAGCCCAGGCGCATAACCAGTGCCAGTGACAAACCGATTAAACGCGCTTTATCTCGCTGTTTTGGCGGCAGCTTATCAGCCAGGATCGCAATGAAGACCAGGTTATCGATACCCAGAACAATTTCGAGAACGACAAGCGTGAGCAAACCCACCCAAATCTGCGGGTCCATTAATAATTCCATGACAAGCTCCTGCTTAAGGAATGACCAAACTGCGCGCTGAGGATCTCAGGCGTTGAAGCGATATGCAGAAAAAATTTGTGGCAAAAAGTGCCAATCTGACAGGCTTGATACGGCCTGGTAGTGAAATGACGTCGGTGACGATCCATATGGTGAGCTACTGCCCTATACTCCTGAGTAATTAAACCGATGCTAAACATAACAGAGACAACCGTTTTTTAGCAAAGATTTACCTTCCTTTGCAATAAGTTGTTTCGGAGATATTTTACCCTTCGAAATTTCTTTTTATCGGAAGTTAAATTACGGATCTTCATCACATAAAATATTTTTTTCGATATCTAAAATAATTCACGAAAATCATAGGTTTTTCTTTGTAACCCTTATCTGAATCGATTCGATTGCGGACGACGATTCAAATACATCTTCACGTTGATGTGTTAACGATAATAAAGGAGGTAGCAAGTGACCATTGCTATTGTAATAGGCACACATGGTTGGGCTGCAGAGCAGTTACTTAAGACAGCAGAAATGCTGTTAGGCGAGCAGGAAAACGTCGGCTGGATCGATTTCGTTCCAGGCGAAAATGCCGAAACGCTGATTGAAAAGTACAACGCTCAGTTGGCAAAACTCGATACCAGTAAAGGCGTGCTGTTTCTCGTTGACACATGGGGAGGCAGCCCGTTTAACGCTGCGAGCCGCATTGTCGTCGATAAAGAGCATTACGAAGTCATCGCCGGTGTGAACATTCCCATGCTGGTTGAAACCTTCATGGCGCGTGATGACAACCCCAGCTTCGATGAATTAGTAGCACTGGCCGTTGAAACCGGTAGCGAAGGCGTGAAAGCGCTGAAAGCAAAACCGGTGGAGAAAGCCGCTCCAGCCCCAGTCGCGGCGCCAAAAGCAGCAGTTCCCGCCAAACCGATGGGTCCGAACGATTATATGCAGATCGGCCTGGCGCGTATTGATGACCGCTTAATCCATGGTCAGGTGGCAACTCGCTGGACCAAAGAAACCAACGTAACACGCATTATCGTCGTCAGTGATGAAGTTGCCGCCGATACCGTGCGTAAAACGCTGCTGACCCAGGTTGCACCTCCGGGTGTGACGGCGCATGTGGTTGATGTCGCGAAAATGATCCGCGTCTACAACAACCCGAAGTATGCAGGTGAGCGTGTGATGCTGTTGTTTACCAACCCGACCGACGTAGAACGTATCGTTGAAGGTGGTGTGAAAATTACCTCTGTAAACATTGGCGGTATGGCTTTCCGTCAGGGTAAAACGCAGGTAAACAACGCAATTTCTGTCGATGAAAAAGACATCGAAGCCTTCAAGAAACTCAACGAACGCGGTATTGAGCTCGAGGCTCGTAAGGTTTCTACCGATCAGAAACTGAAAATGATGGATTTGATTGCCAAGGTGAAATAACGCCCTGGCATTTACTTAGTTTTCACACTTAAGTCTGTATAGCAATAGGAGAAGTACAATGGAGATTACCACTCTTCAGATTGTGCTGGTGTTCATCGTCGCATGTATCGCGGGTATGGAGTCGGTACTCGATGAATTTCAGTTCCACCGTCCGTTGGTGGCCTGTACGCTGATTGGTGCCGTTCTCGGTGATATGAAAACCGGTATCATCATCGGTGGTACCCTGGAAATGATCGCCCTGGGCTGGATGAACATCGGTGCTGCGGTTGCACCTGATGCCGCATTGGCCTCAATTATCTCTACCGTTCTGGTTATCGCGGGTCACCAAAGCATTGGTGCAGGTATCGCGCTGGCTATCCCACTGGCAGCAGCAGGCCAGGTACTGACCATCATCGTTCGTACTATCACCGTAGCATTCCAGCACGCAGCGGATAAGGCGGCAGAAAACGGTAACCTAACGGCGATCTCCTGGCTGCACGTATCCTCCCTGTTCCTGCAGGCTATGCGTATCGCTATCCCGGCGGTAATCGTGGCGATTTCTGTTGGTACCAGTGAAGTTCAGAGCATGCTTAATGCCATTCCGGAAGTTGTGACCGGCGGTCTGAACATCGCAGGGGGTATGATCGTAGTGGTTGGTTATGCGATGGTCATCAACATGATGCGCGCAGGCTACCTGATGCCATTCTTCTACCTCGGCTTCGTCACCGCGGCATTTACTAACTTCAACCTGGTTGCTCTGGGTGTGATTGGCGCAGTAATGGCTATCCTCTACATTCAGCTGAGCCCGAAATATAACCGCGTAGCCGGTGCACCTGCTGCTGCGGCTGGCAATAACGATCTCGATAACGAACTGGACTAGCAGGTGAGCGAAATGGTTGATATGACTAAAACTACCACCGAGAAAAAACTCACTCCGAGTGACATTCGTGGCGTGTTCCTTCGTTCTAACCTGTTTCAGGGTTCCTGGAACTTCGAACGTATGCAGGCGCTGGGTTTCTGTTTCTCCATGGTGCCGGCTATCCGCCGCTTGTACCCGGAAAACAACGACGCACGTAAGCAGGCTATTAAGCGTCACCTGGAATTCTTTAATACCCATCCGTACGTAGCGGCCCCCGTATTGGGCGTTACGCTGGCGATGGAAGAGCAGCGTGCAAACGGCGCAGAGATTGACGATGGTGCCATCAACGGTATCAAAGTTGGTCTGATGGGACCGCTTGCAGGCGTGGGCGACCCGATCTTCTGGGGTACCGTACGTCCGGTATTCGCCGCACTTGGCGCAGGTATCGCGATGAGCGGCAGTCTGCTTGGACCACTGCTGTTCTTCATCCTGTTTAACCTGGTTCGTCTGGCAACCCGTTACTACGGTGTGGCATACGGCTACCGTAAAGGTATCGATATCGTTAAAGATATGGGCGGCGGCTTCCTGCAGAAACTGACTGAGGGGGCGTCAATCCTAGGCCTGTTTGTCATGGGGGCATTGGTTAACAAGTGGACGCACGTAAACATCCCGCTGGTGGTTTCCACCATCACCGGTCAGGATGGTCAGACTCGTGTCACCACTGTGCAGACTATCCTTGACCAGCTGATGCCGGGTCTGGTTCCTCTGCTGTTGACTTTCGCCTGTATGTGGCTGCTGCGTAAAAAAGTGAACCCGCTGTGGATCATCGTTGGCTTCTTCGTCATCGGTATCGCGGGCTACGCTGTCGGA
>NZ_SZWS01000061.1:114290-126644 GCF_005281245.1 Citrobacter sp. wls826 | reverse complement strand
TCGGCCTGTAAGACTGTTGTACATCACCGGGGGCTTGCCCCCGGTTTTTCTATTTAGAGGGTTGAGGATTCATGACTATCACGGACCTGGTGCTGGTTCTTTTTATCTTTTCGCTGCTGACGTATGCCATTTACGATCAGTTCATCATGCCCCGCCGTAATGGCCCTACTCTGCTGTCTGTCGCCCTGCTTCCTCGTAGCAGAGTCGACAGCGTTATCTTCCTTGGCTTGATTGCTATTCTTATCTACAACAACATCACCAGCCACGGCGCGCAATTTACCACATGGTTATTATGTGCACTGGTATTGATGGGACTGTATCTGTTTTGGATCCGTACGCCAAAAATCATCTTCAAACAGAAAGGCTTTTTTTTCGCCAATGTCTGGATTGAATATAACCGGATTAAAGAGATGAATTTATCTGAAGACGGCGTCCTGGTGATGCAATTAGAACATCGAAGATTACTGATTCGCGTACGGAATATAGACGATCTCGAAAACATATATAAACTTTTAATTTCAAATCAGTAAGTTACAAATATAGCCTGAACTATGTTTTTTATATATCCATTCAAAAATAAACATAGCTAAGGCTATATCCCACCGCTCATAATGTTATTTATTTTAACGTTTTATTTATAAATAAATCTAAATGAAAATCGTTTTCAATTAGAGGCCAAATATTATTTCTGCGTTTCTTGTTTTATATTCTCAAAATATGTTAAGGTTGCGCCCGTCGTTGGGGAGTAGCCGATTTCCAGACTCCGGAAATGTACGTGTCAACATACTCGTTGAAAAACGTGGCGCGTACGGACTGATCTTACAGGTTCAGTCAGGCGAGACCATAGGCACATCAACTGCAATGCATACCTGAATGGCGCTGTATTTACAGTGATTCCAGCCTGTATGCATGGTTACTGGGGGCAGTGATGTGTGTTATGGATACCCCGGTCAGGACGCTGTTATGAATCTCACCGCTACTGTTCTTCTTGCTTTCGGCATGTCGATGGATGCTTTCGCTGCATCAATTGGCAAAGGCGCCACCCTGCATAAACCCAAATTTTCTGAAGCACTGCGCACCGGCCTTATTTTCGGTGCCGTTGAAACGCTTACGCCGCTCATTGGCTGGGGCATGGGTATGCTCGCCAGCAAATTTGTACTGGAGTGGAACCATTGGATCGCCTTCATTCTGCTGATCTTTTTAGGCGGACGAATGATAATAGAAGGCTTTCGCGACGACGGGGATGAAGATGAAGAGCCACAGCGCCGCCATGGCTTCTGGCTGCTGGTCACCACCGCCATTGCAACCAGTCTCGACGCAATGGCCGTCGGGGTGGGTCTGGCTTTCCTGCAGGTCAACATTATTGCCACAGCGCTGGCCATCGGCTGCGCGACGTTGATTATGTCCACGCTCGGCATGATGATCGGTCGTTTCATTGGGCCGATGCTAGGCAAGCGAGCTGAAATTTTGGGCGGGGTGGTACTGATAGGTATTGGCGCCCAGATCCTCTGGGCACACTTCCACGGTTAATTCAGGCGCTGCCAGATATGAATACTAAAGTCTGTCTGGCAGTCAAACGTCGTTTTTCCGGCTAACGTTTCCCATACTTCCGGCTTTGCCCGCCAGGCGAACGGCGTCATTTGCAGTAACGCAACGGCCTCGCTACCTTTGAGCTGCATCTGATACCCCAGCGCAAGACTCTCTTGCAGAACAAAACCGTCCAGTTGCTCAGTGTGCGGCGCATGCAAACGCACCTCATCATAAATCAGCCCTTTCAGCTCCATTAAATGACGCGGACCCGGCGTGGCGGTAATAACCCAGCCACCCGGTTTGACCACGCGAGCCAGCTCCGGCGCTTTACAGGGCGCGTAGATCCGGATGATGGCATCCATTGACTCGTCGGCAAACGGCAGGCGATGGCTGGAGGCAACGCAAAAGGTCACCTGCGAATAACGTCGGGCTGCTGACTTAATCGCCACTTTAGAAACGTCAAGACCAAAGGTTGTACAGCCCGTCAGCGCATCGGCAAACGCATGGGTGTAATACCCTTCCCCACAGCCAATATCCAGGATCGCGGCATCTTCTGAACTCAACCTCTGGGTGAGCGCATCCACAATTGCATCGCGCAGCGGCTGATAGTGTCCGGCATCGAGAAATGCCCGGCGCGCCTGCATCATCTCCGCGCTATCACCCGGATCGCGCGACCGTTTGTGCTGAACCGGCAGTAAGTTGACATACCCTTCTTTCGCCACGTCAAACTGGTGCCGCCCAGGGCAGACAAAACTGTTATTCGCTTGAGTAAGAGGCTGGTGGCAAAGAGGACAGGAAAACGACATGACAACTCCGGCAGGTGACTTAAGGGCGCAAGTGTAACGCGAATTGCGCCCTGGGAAAATAACTTACAGCGACGGCGAGGATACGTTGCTGCCGTGCATTACCAGCAGATGCTCGGAGTCGGCAGGCATACCGTCAGGCTTAACGTTTTCCAGACGCAGGACATCGCCCATTATCTGGCTGAATACCGGCGCGGAGACTGCCCCCCCATAATAAGCACCGTTTTGCGGGTTATTTATAACCACAACCAGCGCGAACTTTGGGTCGCTTGCTGGTGCAACGCCCGCCGTATAGGCCACATATTTATCGACATATTTGCCGTCATCGCCAATTTTCTTTGCCGTTCCGGTCTTAACCGCGACGCGATAATCTCTGACCGCGGCCTTGGTTCCCCCGCCGCCGGGTAGCGCGACGCTTTCCATCATATGTTCAACCTGGTGAACCAGCGCCTCCGGCATCACCCGCGTACCTATTACCGGCGGATCGATACGTGTAATAGAAAGGGGTCGATAGATACCAAAACTGCCGATGGTGGCATAGACATGCGCCAGCTGGAGCGGCGTCACCATTAATCCATAGCCAAATGCGAAGGTTGCCCGGTCCAGATCGCTCCAGTAGCGGCGTTGAGGCATTAATCCGCGGCTTTCCCCGGTTAAACCCAGTCCGGTTGGATCGCCAAAGCCAAAGCTTTTATAGGTATTCAGTAATTTCTGTACCGGCATCGCCAGCGAAAGGTGTGACACGCCGGTATCGCTCGATTTCTGCAAAATCCCGGTCAGCGATAGCTCCGGGTAAAATCCGACGTCGCGGATGCGATGCCCATCAACAATAAAAGGATGAGTATCAATCACGCTGTCAGGCTGTACTATCCCCTGCTGCAGAGCGGTCATAATCACCAGTGGTTTTACGGTTGAACCGGGTTCAAAGGTATCGCTAATTGCACGATTACGAAAATCATCCAGTACCGCGCCATCACGGTTATTGGGATTGAAATCGGGAAAGCTTGCCATGGAGAGTATTTCGCCGGTGGCAATGTTGACCAGCACTGCGGCCCCTGATTCCGCTTTATTCCATGTCACGGCATTGTCCAGCGCGTCTTCAGTAACCGTCTGCAAACGCTCATCAATGCTGAGCTGTAATTCATGCGCCGGCACCGGCATCACTTCCGTGATATTTTCGATGACATGGCCAAATTTGTCTTTCCGTACCAGGCGGGAGCCAGGTTTGCCCATCAACTGGCTATTGAAGCTTTTCTCCAGCCCTTCAATCCCCTGACCGTCAATGTTGGTGAAACCAATCAGATTGGCCGCAACATGTCCGGCGGGATAAAAGCGGCGGGACTCTTCACGCAGGTTGATTCCCGGCAGATCCAGTTTATCGACCCATTCTGCCTGCTGAGGAGAGATCTGGCGCGCCAGATAGATAAACCGCCCGGCTGGATTGCTGTTAACGCGTTCAGCCAGCGTGCTGAGAGAAATATGCAGCGTCTTCGCTAACGCCTGCCAACGTTCGTTATAGCCAACGCCACCCTTGCTGATAATCGTCTTCGGATCGGCCCAGACGGCGTTAACCGGAACGCTTACCGCCAGCGGTCGCCCTTCTCTGTCGGTTATCATTCCGCGTGGCGAAGCGATGGACACCTCGCGTAAGGAACGCATGTCTTCCTGTTTTACCAGATTCGTCGGCGTGACAATTTGCAACCACGCAACCCGCCCCAGCAGCAATCCAAGGCTCAATAATATTGCCACGCAAAGCAGGGCAAAACGTACGGGAGTAAAATTGCGCGCATCGCCGTCGTTTTTCTTTTTCACCCGAACTCCAACAAGATAGTTTTTCAGGTGTCTGATTTAACGGGAAATGCCGCAAGAAAGCGGGGAAAACTATGCTACGAACATCACGCCTTTGCAACAAAGCGCTAATGGATGGGCATTCAGTAATATTTTGACGTAATTTGAATTAAAAAGCCCCGCATAAGCGAGGCTTTATATCTGAGATGGATGCGCAAAAGCGCTTCAAATCAGTGGTGTCGATCAGATAGCTGTTACGTTAACAGCAGCCGGACCTTTCTGGCCGTCCTGAATTTCGAACTCAACGTTCTGGCCTTCAGCCAGAGTTTTGAAGCCGTTACCCTGGATAGCGGAGAAGTGTACGAACACGTCTTTGCTGCCATCAGCCGGAGTAATGAAACCAAAACCTTTAGACTCGTTGAACCACTTAACTTGACCTTTAATCTTTGCCATTTGCAAAATTCCTTAGAGTATTTTCTTCGCCCGCGGGCATAACATAGATAAAACTGAGACATTACTGCTTGAGGCACTAATATAAGGTTCGGCAGAGAAGCGGTATTCAACGTCAACGTGTTTACTCAGGACTTCTTTACTGAAAATGCCACACATAAACAGAACTGTACCTCGTTTAACCCAAAACGTGTTATCACATACAACGTTAATAATGGCAAGCCATTTTTAAACGTGTCTCGATCGGTCGCACAAATCCCGTCGTCCATCAAACAGCAACTGCACAGTTATGCGCCAGATCGAGTAGAATTATATTCTCGCCTCTCTCCCCTATCCCCGCCTGACTTGCGCCATAGCCGGGATATTTCTACCATAGCTCAATAGCTTCAGTTGTTCCAGGTTATCTGTTACGGGTTCTGCCAGATATCATTTTTTATGCTTAGTAATGCATAAAATGTCACAAGCGTAAAAATGAGATCCGCCTTCTGGTTTTGCACCAAAATAATGAAAGAATGATGACAAGGCACAAAAAAAGTAAGAGAAACGTTTCGCTGTTAATAAAACGATCGTTATCACAAAAATGACATAATCATATTTTTTACGTATGGAAGATTATATTTATATCAGACTGGGGATAAGATATTAATTAGTCGGAGCATCTGAAAATACTGAGAATAGATGACTGCCCGGCCGCCAATTACACGACGGGGACAGAAGAAAATAATCTGACGCGCTGACGACAGGATGAAGCAACTGAGAACAACAACAGCCTTTCCTCATCCTGCCATACCTTTTTTACCGCTCAGCTACCAGGCGGATGATGTCATCGTCTTCATCCTTAATGGGCAGTGCAGTAGGCTCTGCTGCTTTCTCGGGTTCGTTAGCTTCGCAAAGGCGACGTAACAAAGCGTTCTGTCTTTTTTGCTGATCTAACAATGCTTCAAGCAGCTCAATCTGCTCGTTAGTACGCGAACTTGCCCGATTGATAAAAAACCAAAGAACAAGCCCAACAATCAGAACCACCACCGATACCGCTAAAGACGCAAAACTCAACGCGCCAGAATTCAAAACTTCGTTCATTTTACCACCTCAATGTAGACAGTGTAGTTTACCACTGCCGCACAAGAAGGTAATCAACTGTTGCGAAAATGCGCTTACCAGGGAATAAATTTATTGAAGGCACAAATACCGCTGAAAAATTGTACGTCCTGATCGCACATGATGTTGAACACCTGCGCCCACATCAGTATGCATACCAGTACAACAACAATCAGCACTACCCAGCGAATTTTTTTCACTCCAGCTCCACTCTTCAACTCCACATCTTATGTCTATAAATTATCATGCGTTACCTAAACCCAGCGTTAACTGTATAGGCATTCAATCTTTTTAGGAATGATTGACTTGTTTCATACCGTGTACAGGCTAATCTAATAACAATGAGAAAAGATAAGAGGTTGTAATGCGTCTGATTATCCGCGCTATTGTGTTGTTAGCTCTGGTTTGGATCGGTTTATTATTGAGCGGCTATGGAATTTTGATTGGAAGTAAGGAGAATGCTGCCGGTCTGGGTCTGCAATGCCAATATCTGACTGCCCGTGGAACCAGCACGGCACAGTACGTCCACACCAGTAGCGGTATCATTGGCCTGTCGGATTGTCCCCTGTTAAGGAAAAGCACGGTCATTATCGATAACGGCTAATAATGCAACATTACATTCGATACGTTTTTTACGCCAGGTAACGTTATGACTGTTCATAAAAAACCCCAGGTACAAAATACTTGGGGTTTTTTACATTCGCGATTACGTCAGATTAGAACGGATAGTCGTTATAGCCCATTTGTTCTGAAATCTTGCGCGCTGCCGTATGCAGCATTGCCACATACTCGTGTAAACGCTCTTCTGAGAAACGCAGCGTTGGGAATGAAATACTCAACCCCGCAATAACCACGCCGAAACGGTCAAACACCGGTACGCCGATGCAGCGCAGGCCTTCTTCCTGTTCTTCGTTATCTTCGCCGTAACCCTGCTCACGTACTTTATCCAGCAGTAGCAGTAATTCATCAGTATTCGTAATGGTACGATCGGTGCTGCGTTTGTACTCAATGCCATCCAGAATCTGCTTCACTTCATCGCGGTCACGCCATGCCAGTAGAACTTTACCGATAGCTGTACTGTACAGCGGATTACGACGACCAACGCGGGAATACATGCGCAGATTGTACATAGAGTCGATTTTGTGAATGTAGACAATGCTGTCTTCATCCAACGCACCGAGGTGTACAGTCTCTTTAGTCAGGCGCGAAAGTTCGCGCATCTGAATGTCAGCGCTACGGATAAGATCGACGTTTTGCAACGCGCGCGCGCCCAGCTCGAATAATTTCAGGGTCAGTGAGTATTTCTCTGACTCCCCTTCCTGTGCCACATAACCCAGCGTTTTCATGGTCTGCAAAAAGCGATAAACGGTGCTTTTCGACATCATGACGCGTTGCGACAACTCGGTAATACCAATTTCGCGCTCTTCACCCAGCGCCTGCAGAATGCCAAAAACTTTCAGCACGGAAGATACAGAATCGGGTTGCTTATCCAGATCTGCGATTGCCATTTATCACCCCTTTCGAGTGTTTTATAAAAATCAGAACCGGTTTTTATTATAATTTCACGTACCAACCCTCGCAATCGCTCTTTGCTCACTTAGTTACAAATCTGCGACCTAACACCTGAATATCAATGCTAAAATTATTACTCTCATCATAAATTCCACAAATATCGACTTTCTATGGAAAAAATTCAGGCCGATGGTCTGCCATTGCCCCAGCGATATGGCGCAATTTTAACCATTGTTATTGGCATTTCTATGGCAGTACTCGACGGTGCAATAGCGAACGTGGCCCTGCCAACTATCGCCGCCGATCTTCAGGCCTCACCTGCCAGCTCAATCTGGATTGTGAACGCCTATCAAATCGCGATCGTCGTTTCGCTCCTGTCCCTCTCTTTTTTAGGCGATATGTTCGGTTACCGGCGCATTTATAAGTGTGGCCTGGTCGTGTTCCTGCTTGCATCGCTATTTTGTGCCTTGTCAGATTCGTTGCACATGCTGACGCTGGCTCGCGTCGCCCAGGGTTTTGGCGGTGCGGCGCTAATGAGCGTGAATACGGCATTGATCCGACTTATTTATCCCCAGCGTCAGCTTGGGCGGGGGATGGGGATTAACTCTTTTATCGTCGCGGTCTCCTCGGCTGCGGGTCCGACCATTGCCGCAGCAATTCTTTCTATTGCCTCCTGGAAATGGCTGTTTCTAATTAACGTCCCGCTGGGAATAGTTGCCCTGTTGCTGGCGATGCGCTTTTTGCCGCCCAATGCGTCCCGCGGCACTAAACCACGCTTTGACCTGCCCAGTGCGATAATGAATGCCTTAACGTTTGGCTTGTTAATTACGGCGCTCAGCGGCTTTGCACAAGGACAGTCGCTAAAACTGATTGGTGCCGAGCTTGTGGCGCTTATGGTGGTAGGTTTTTTCTTTATCCGACGCCAGCTCGCGCTGGAGGTGCCGTTACTGCCGGTTGACCTGTTACGCATTCCACTGTTTTCACTCTCGATTTGTACCTCGATATGTTCATTCTGCGCACAAATGCTGGCATTGGTTTCCCTGCCCTTCTTTATGCAAACGGTGCTCGGACGCAGCGAGGTCGAAACAGGCCTGCTGTTGACGCCATGGCCGCTGGCAACCATGGTGATGGCGCCGCTGGCGGGATATCTGATTGAACGCATTCACGCCGGGCTGTTGGGCGCACTGGGCATGGCGTTGATGGCCAGTGGGTTGTTTTCGCTGGTGCTGCTGCCCGTTTCCCCCTCCGATTTTAATATCATCTGGCCGATGATTCTGTGCGGCGCGGGCTTTGGCTTGTTCCAGTCCCCAAATAATCACACCATCATCACCTCCGCGCCGCGTGAACGCAGCGGTGGGGCGAGCGGAATGCTGGGGACGGCGCGCTTGCTGGGTCAGAGTACCGGGGCCGCGCTGGTCGCGCTGATGCTAAACCAGTTTGGCGACAGTGGAACGCACGTCTCGCTGATAGCCGCAGGCATTCTGGCCTCGCTGGCAGCAATTGTTAGTGGTTTACGTATTACGCAACCGCGAGTTCAGGCATAAAAAAAACGGGAACCTCTCGGTTCCCGTTTTCACACAACCCAGTATCTGGATTACATGTTTTCGATGATTGCGTCGCCAAACTCTGAACATTTCAGCAGTTTAGCGCCATCCATCAGGCGTTCGAAATCGTAAGTTACGGTTTTCGCGTTAATCGCGCCTTCCATACCTTTAACAATCAGGTCAGCCGCTTCAACCCAACCCATGTGGCGCAGCATCATTTCAGCGGACAGAATAATGGAACCTGGGTTCACTTTATCCTGACCTGCATACTTCGGTGCAGTACCGTGGGTTGCTTCGAACAGCGCACATTCGTCACCGATGTTCGCGCCCGGCGCGATACCAATACCACCAACCTGTGCGGCCAGCGCATCGGAGATGTAGTCGCCGTTCAGGTTCATACAGGCAATCACATCATATTCAGCCGGACGCAGCAGGATCTGTTGCAGGAACGCATCGGCGATAACATCCTTAACCACGATCTCTTTACCGGTTTTCGGGTTCTTGATTTTCACCCAAGGACCGCCGTCGATCAGTTCACCACCGAATTCTTCACGCGCTAACTGGTAGCCCCAGTCTTTGAACGCGCCTTCGGTGAATTTCATGATGTTACCTTTGTGTACCAGGGTAACAGAATCACGATCGTTAGCGATGGCGTATTCGATCGCCGCACGAACCAGACGTTTAGTCCCTTCTTCAGAACACGGTTTGATACCAATACCGCAATGCTCCGGGAAGCGGATTTTCTTCACGCCCATCTCTTCGCGCAGGAATTTAATCACTTTCTCGGCATCTGCAGAGTCCGCTTTCCATTCGATACCTGCGTAGATATCTTCGGAGTTTTCACGGAAGATGACCATGTCGGTCAGTTCAGGGTGCTTAACCGGGCTAGGCGTGCCCTGGTAATAACGCACCGGGCGCAGGCAGACATACAGGTCAAGTTCCTGACGCAGGGCAACGTTCAGAGAGCGAATACCGCCGCCAACTGGGGTGGTCAGTGGGCCTTTGATGGCAACACGATATTCACGAATCAGATCAAGGGTTTCAGCAGGCAGCCAGACGTCCTGGCCATAAACCTGAGTGGATTTCTCGCCGGTGTAGATTTCCATCCAGGAGATTTTACGCTCGCCTTTATAGGCTTTCTCGACAGCAGCATCGACAACTTTGATCATCGGTGGGGTTACATCAACGCCGATACCGTCGCCTTCAATGAACGGGATAATCGGATTTTCAGGAACGTTGAGTTTGCCGTTTTGCAGGGTGATCTTCTTACCTTCCGCCGGAACAACTACTTTGCTTTCCATTCACCTCTCCTTCGAGCGCTTCTGGTTCTGCTCGTCTGTCATCGCGCTGCATGTGCGTTTGCGTCCTGCTGCACGAATGCGTTAGAGCAATTTTTTGTTAATGTTTTGTAATGAGCATGTCAATACTACCCTAATGTTCGTCGCCATGAAAGACACTCGTTCTTAGGCTATAATGCGGCAATTGATATAATCTGAAAATACCATGCAAAAAACTTCTTTTAGAAATCACCGGGTTGAGCGATTCAGCTCACGACAAGTCACCAGGCAGCGTAAAGAAAACCAGCCAAAACGCGTGGTTTTGTTCAATAAACCCTACGATGTTTTGCCACAATTTACTGACGAGGCGGGCAGAAGCACGTTAAAAGATTTTATTCCCGTGCCGGGAATCTATGCTGCGGGCCGACTCGACCGGGACAGCGAAGGACTTTTGGTGCTGACCAATGACGGCGCGCTGCAGGCGCGGTTAACGCAACCTGGCAAGCGCACGGGGAAAATCTATTACGTCCAGGTCGAAGGCGAGCCGACAGCAGAAGCGCTGGATGCGCTGCGTACCGGGGTGACGCTCAATGATGGTCCCACGCTGCCCGCAGGTATTGAAATAGTAGAGGAACCCACCTGGCTGTGGCCGAGAAACCCGCCTATTCGGGAACGGAAAAATATCCCCACCAGTTGGCTGAAAGTTACTTTATATGAAGGCCGTAACCGCCAGGTTCGTCGTATGACAGCGCATGTTGGATTCCCGACGCTGCGCCTCATCCGCTATGCCATGGGAGATTACACGCTGGAAAATCTCGCCAACGGTCAATGGCGGGATGCAACTAACTGAATAAGGAACAGGTATGTTCAAACCGCACGTCACGGTCGCCTGCATTGTGCATGCAGAAGATAAGTTCTTAGTCGTTGAGGAAACAATCAATGGCAAAGCCCTGTGGAATCAACCTGCAGGACATCTGGAAGCGGATGAAACCCTGGTGCAAGCCGCCGCTCGCGAACTGTGGGAAGAGACGGGCATCAAAGCGCAGCCGCAAAACTTCATCCGGATGCATCAATGGATCGCGCCGGACAAAACGCCCTTTTTACGTTTTCTGTTTTCTATCGAGCTTGCCAATATGTGCGCTACTGAACCTCATGACAGCGATATAGATTGCTGTCGCTGGGTCAGCGCAGAAGAGGTTCTCTCAGCGCCAAATCTGCGTTCGCCGTTGGTTGCGGAGAGTATTCGTTGCTATCAGAGCGGACAGCGCTACCCGCTGGCGATGATCGGCGAATTTAACTGGCCGTTTACAGAGGGTGTCAAGTAAGGGGCTGCGTGCTAGAATATGCCGCCTTGAAGTTCAATGTCGTGAGTATTCCTATGTCTGAAAGCCCAAAAAAAGTGATCGTCGGCATGTCCGGCGGTGTCGATTCCTCCGTTTCTGCCTGGCTGTTGCAACAACAGGGTTATCAGGTAGAAGGCCTGTTCATGAAGAACTGGGAAGAGGACGATGGCGAGGAATATTGCACAGCGGCCGCCGATCTTGCAGATGCGCAGGCTGTCTGTGACAAACTCGGCATTGAACTGCATACCGTCAACTTTGCTGCAGAATACTGGGACAACGTCTTTGAACTGTTCCTTGAAGAGTACAAAGCGGGCCGTACGCCAAACCCCGATATTCTGTGCAATAAAGAAATCAAGTTTAAAGCCTTCCTCGAGTTTGCCGCCGAAGATTTAGGTGCCGATTATATCGCCACCGGTCACTACGTGCGCCGCGCCGACGTCGACGGCAAAAGCCGCCTGCTGCGTGGACTTGATGGCAATAAAGACCAGAGCTATTTCCTCTACACGCTCGGTCATGAACAAATCGCGCAAAGCCTGTTCCCGGTCGGCGAACTGGAAAAACCGCAGGTGCGTAAAATTGCCGAAGATCTCGGTCTGATTACGGCCAAGAAAAAAGACTCAACCGGTATCTGCTTCATCGGCGAACGTAAGTTCCGCGAGTTTCTCGGTCGTTATCTGCCGGCTCAGCCAGGCAAAATCATCACCGTTGATGGCGAAGAGATTGGCCAGCATCAGGGCCTGATGTACCACACGCTGGGTCAGCGTAAAGGTCTGGGCATTGGCGGGACGAAAGAAGGCACGGAAGATCCGTGGTACGTGGTGGATAAAGACGTCGAGAACAACATTCTGGTTGTTGCTCAGGGTCATGAACACCCGCGTCTGATGTCCGTTGGCCTGGTGGCGCAACAGCTGCACTGGGTCGATCGCGAACCGTTCACCGGCACAATGCGCTGCACGGTGAAAACCCGCTATCGTCAGACCGACATTCCGTGCACCGTTAAGGCGCTGGA
>NZ_SZWS01000061.1:89635-114221 GCF_005281245.1 Citrobacter sp. wls826 | reverse complement strand
GAGCCAGTCGCGGCGGTAACGCCGGGTCAGTCGGCTGTCTTTTACAATGGCGAAGTGTGCCTCGGCGGCGGCATTATCGAACAACGATTGCCTCTGCCGGTATAATTACTTACACATCTAATACAAGGAAGCAGTGAACGTGGCAAAGAATTATTATGACATCACCCTCGCTCTGGCAGGCATTTGTCAGTCGGCACGCCTGGTGCAGGAACTGGCGCACCAGGGGCATTGTGATGCCGATGCATTGCACGTTTCACTGAACAGTGTCATCGACATGAATCCCAGCTCTACGCTGGGCGTGTTTGGCGGTAGCGAGGCCAACCTGCGTTTAGGTCTGGAAACGATGCTCGGCGTGCTCAACGCCAGCAGTCGTCAGGGGCTGAACGCGGAACTCACCCGCTACACGTTAAGCCTGATGGTGCTGGAGCGTAAGCTGTCAGCCGCTAAAGGCGCTATGGACACGCTGGGAGACCGTATCAACGGCTTGCAGCGCCAACTGGACCATTTTGATTTGCAGTCAGAAACGTTGATGAGTGCGATGGCAGGCATTTATGTTGACGTCATCAGCCCACTCGGCCCACGTATTCAGGTTACGGGCTCCCCGGCCATCCTTCAGAGCCCACAGGTTCAGGCTAAAGTACGCGCTTCCCTGCTGGCTGGCATTCGCGCTGCCGTGCTCTGGCATCAGGTTGGTGGAGGCCGTCTGCAACTCATGTTTTCTCGTAATCGCCTGACGACTCAGGCTAAACAAATTCTTGCTCATTTAACCCCGGAGTTGTGATCTATGGAATTATCCTCACTGACCGCCGTTTCCCCTGTCGATGGACGCTACGGCGATAAAGTCAGCGCGCTGCGCGGGATTTTCAGCGAATACGGTTTGCTGAAATTCCGTGTACAAGTTGAAGTACGCTGGCTGCAAAAACTGGCCGCGCACGCAGCGATCAAGGAAGTTCCTGCTTTTGCTGCCGACGCAATCGGTTTCCTTGATGCGATTGTCGCTAACTTCAATGAAGAAGATGCTGCGCGTATCAAAACCATTGAGCGTACGACCAACCATGACGTGAAGGCAGTTGAGTATTTCCTGAAAGAGAAAGTGGCAGATATCCCGGAACTGCACGCTGTTTCCGAGTTCATCCACTTCGCGTGTACCTCAGAAGACATCAACAACCTGTCTCACGCGCTGATGCTGAAAACCGCCCGTGACGAAGTGGTTCTGCCGTACTGGCGCAAACTTATCGACGCGGTGAAAGATCTTTCCGTACAGTATCGCGATATTCCTCTGCTCTCCCGTACCCACGGTCAGCCAGCCACCCCGTCTACGCTGGGCAAAGAAATGGCTAACGTGGCTTACCGTATGGAGCGTCAGTACCGCCAGCTCAATCAGGTCGAAATTCTCGGCAAAATCAACGGTGCAGTCGGTAACTATAACGCCCACATCGCCGCTTATCCGGAAGTGGACTGGCATCAGTTCAGCGAAGAATTTGTCACCTCGCTGGGCATCCAGTGGAACCCGTACACCACGCAGATTGAGCCGCACGACTACATTGCCGAGCTGTTTGATTGCATCGCCCGTTTCAACACTATCCTGATCGACTTCGACCGCGATGTCTGGGGTTACGTGGCGCTGAACCATTTCAAACAGAAAACCATCGCGGGTGAAATTGGTTCCTCCACCATGCCGCACAAGGTGAACCCAATCGATTTCGAAAACTCCGAGGGTAACCTGGGCCTGTCTAACGCGGTTCTGCAGCATCTGGCGAGCAAACTGCCGGTCTCCCGCTGGCAGCGCGATCTGACGGACTCTACCGTTCTGCGTAACCTGGGCGTGGGGATTGGCTATGCGCTGATCGCTTATCAGTCCACGCTGAAAGGTGTGAGCAAACTGGAAGTGAACCGCGATCATCTGCTGGATGAACTGGATCATAACTGGGAAGTGCTGGCAGAGCCGATCCAGACCGTGATGCGTCGCTATGGCATTGAAAAACCATACGAGAAGCTGAAGGAACTGACCCGCGGCAAACGCGTTGACGCCGAAGGTATGAAGCAGTTTATCGACGGTCTGGCGCTGCCTGAAGACGAGAAAACTCGCCTGAAAGCAATGACGCCGGCCAATTACATTGGTCGCGCCGTCACCATGGTTGATGAACTGAAGTAATCTGTTTTACGCCTGTCAGGCCTGCATCATATCGTAGGCCTGCCAGGCGTAGCGCCATCAGGGATTATTGAGTCTTATGGCATTTCCGGCGGTGTAATGCCAAAGTGGTTCCACGCCCGCACCGTTGCCATACGTCCGCGCGGAGTTCGCTGCAGAAAACCTTGCTGAATCAGATACGGCTCCAGCACGTCCTCAATGGTTTCACGCTCTTCCCCAATCGCCGCCGCCAGGTTATCCAGTCCTACCGGTCCACCGAAGAACTTATCGATAACCGCCAGCAGCAGCTTACGGTCCATATAATCGAATCCTTCCGCATCCACATTGAGCATATCCAGTGCCTGAGCGGCAATATCTGCTGAAATTGTGCCGTCATGCTTCACTTCGGAGAAGTCGCGTACCCGGCGTAATAAACGGTTGGCGATACGCGGCGTACCACGGGCGCGGCGTGCCACTTCCAATGCGCCTTCATCGCTCATTTCCAGTCCCATAAAGCGGGCGCTGCGTCCAACAATGTGCTGCAGGTCTGCCACCTGATAGAATTCCAGGCGCTGTACAATACCGAAGCGGTCACGCAGCGGAGACGTTAACGAACCGGCGCGCGTCGTCGCCCCGATCAGGGTAAACGGCGGCAGATCGATCTTAATCGAACGTGCGGCTGGTCCTTCGCCAATCATGATATCCAGCTGATAATCTTCCATCGCCGGATACAGCACCTCTTCCACCACCGGTGACAGGCGATGGATTTCATCGATAAACAGCACATCGTGCGGTTCAAGGTTGGTGAGCATTGCCGCCAGATCGCCCGCTTTTTCCAGTACCGGACCGGAAGTGGTGCGCAGATTAACGCCCATTTCATTGGCAACAATATTGGCAAGCGTGGTTTTACCGAGACCTGGAGGACCGAAAATCAGCAGGTGATCGAGGGCTTCACCGCGCAGCTTCGCCGCCTGGATAAAAATCTCCATTTGCGAACGCACCTGAGGCTGGCCAATATACTCTTCCAGCAATTTGGGGCGGATCGCGCGATCCACCAGATCTTCAGGGGTCGTGCTGACAGCCGAAATCAGGCGATCTGCTTCAATCATCCTTTACCTCACAATGCCGCGCGAAGCGCTTCACGAATCAGGGTTTCACTGCTGGCATCAGGGCGAGCAATTTTGCTCACCATGCGGCTGGCTTCCTGTGGTTTATAGCCTAACGCCACCAGCGCAGCAACCGCTTCCTGCTCGGCGTCATCCGTTGCAGGACTGGCCGGAGAGGTCAGGACCAGATCCGCCGCCGGCGTGAAGAGATCGCCATGCAGGCCTTTAAAGCGGTCTTTCATTTCCACAATCAAACGCTCTGCGGTTTTCTTACCGATGCCCGGTAATTTCACCAGCGCGCCAAGCTCTTCGCGCTCAACGGCATTAACGAACTGCTGTGCAGACATACCAGAGAGGATCGCCAGCGCCAGCTTCGGCCCGACGCCATTGGTTTTGATTAACTCTTTAAACAGCGTGCGTTCTTGTTTGTTGTTAAAACCATATAGCAGTTGAGCGTCTTCACGCACCACAAAATGGGTGAAGATAATCGCTTCCTGCCCGGCTTCCGGCAACTCGTAGAAACAGGTCATCGGCATATGGACTTCATAGCCTACTCCGCCGGTTTCCAGAAGGACCAGCGGGGGTTGTTTTTCAAGAATGATGCCTCTGAGTCTGCCTATCACGTGACGCTCCTGCGTTAAGGGCTAAAAGGTAATGCGCTATCATAAAAAAAGGCTGGATAGATATCCAGCCTCATTTGTCACTAACGTAACCGACCTCGCGCCAGATTCAGCCGCGACTCGCTCATTTGCATGGCGTTCTGGCTGACGTGGCAATGGGTAATAGCAATCGCCAGCGCATCCGCGGCATCCGCCTGCGGATTTGCCGGGAGTTTTAGCAGCGTGCGTACCATATGCTGAACCTGGCTTTTTTCTGCGCTGCCGATACCCACCACGGTCTGTTTTACCTGGCGGGCCGCGTATTCAAAGACCGGAAGATCTTGATTGGTAGCCGCAACGATTGCCACGCCGCGCGCCTGCCCCAGCTTTAGCGCCGAGTCGGCATTCTTCGCCATAAAGACCTGCTCAATGGCAAAATAGTCGGGCTGGAACTGGGTGATGATTTCCGTCACGCCCGCATAAATCAACTTCAGACGTGATGGAAGATCGTCGACTTTGGTGCGAATGCAGCCGCTACCGAGGTAGGTCAGCTGTCTGCCGACCTGACGGATTACGCCATAACCGGTGATGCGCGACCCCGGGTCAATGCCGAGAATGATAGACATCACGCATCTCCTGTTAGTTTATGGCTTAACCACATCATTCGAGCGTTGCAGCAACCTCATCGGAGATTTCGCCGTTGTGGTAAACTTCCTGCACGTCGTCGCAGTCTTCCAGCATATCGATCAGACGCATCAGCTTCGGCGCCGTTTCTGCATCCATATCCGCTTTGGTGGAGGGGATCATAGACACTTCAGCCGCGTCCGCTTTCAGACCAGCCGCTTCCAGCGCATCACGCACTTTGCCCATCTCTTCCCACGCGGTGTAAACGTCAATCGCGCCGTCGTCGAAGGTCACAACGTCTTCAGCGCCCGCTTCCAGTGCCGCTTCCATAATGGCGTCTTCGTCGCCTTGTTCAAAAGAGATCACGCCTTTTTTGCTGAACAGGTAAGCTACGGAACCGTCGGTACCGAGGTTGCCGCCCGTTTTAGTGAATGCGTGACGCACTTCCGCAACGGTACGGTTACGGTTGTCAGACAGACACTCAATCATAACGGCTGTTCCGCCAGGGCCGTAACCTTCATAGATGATGGTTTCCATGTTCGCATCATCGTCGCCACCAACACCACGCGCGATTGCACGGTTCAGGGTGTCACGGGTCATGTTATTTGCCAGCGCTTTATCAACCGCGGCGCGCAGACGTGGGTTAGCATCCGGATCGCCGCCGCCCAGTTTGGCTGCCGTCACCAGCTCACGAATGATTTTGGTGAAAATTTTACCGCGTTTAGCATCCTGCGCTGCTTTACGATGTCTGGTGTTGGCCCATTTACTATGACCTGCCATAAATAATCTCTCCAAAAAGCGCGCCTTCTCAGGCGACGTTAATTACAAACTCTTCAATCGCCTGCCGGTTACTCCACGACTTGGTTAACTGCGCGGCTTCGTGCGCATTAACCCAACGGTAGGTCAGATGTTCGGTGAACACGATCTCTCGTTCAGAGGGAAGTGCCAGGCAAAACCAGGATTCAGTATTACGCTCAATTCCCGGCGCATAGCGATGACGTAAATGGCTAAAAATCTCAAATTCCACCGTGCGCTGACAGTCAATTAAGGTCAGTTGCTCAGTCGCAACATCAATGGCGACCTCTTCCTTTACTTCGCGCATCGCGGCTTGCGACGCGGTTTCACCCTCTTCAAGGCTGCCGGTGACCGACTGCCAGAAATCAGGATCGTCGCGTCGCTGTAACATCAGCACTCTCCCGGTGTCCTTTGCATAAATCACGACTAACACCGAGACAGGCTGTTTGTATCTCATATCAGTTATTCTCGGCCTTCTTAACAACCTGAATGCTCAGTTCCGCCAGCGCAGCTTCGTTGGCAAAGCTTGGCGCTTCAGTCATCAGACACGCTGCAGCGGTGGTTTTCGGGAAGGCAATAACGTCACGAATGTTGTCAGTACCGGTCAGCAGCATAGTCAAGCGATCCAGACCAAACGCCAGGCCCGCATGCGGCGGTGTACCGTATTTTAGCGCATCCAGCAGGAAGCCGAACTTCTCGCGCTGTTCTTGCTCGTTGATGCCCAGAATGCCGAATACGGTCTGCTGCATATCACCGTTGTGAATACGCACGGAACCACCGCCCACTTCATAGCCGTTGATGACCATATCGTACGCGTTAGCAACCGCGTCTTCCGGCGCAGCTTTCAGCTCAGCGGCAGTCATGTCTTTTGGCGCGGTGAACGGGTGGTGCATCGCGGTCAGCCCGCCTTCACTATCGTCTTCAAACATCGGGAAGTCGATAACCCACAGCGGCGCCCATTTGGCTTCGTCGGTAATGTTCAGGTCTTTGCCCAGTTTCAGACGCAGCGCACCCATCGCGTCGGCCACCACTTTCTTGTTGTCGGCACCGAAGAAAATCATGTCGCCGTCTTGCGCACCAGTACGCTCCAGAATCGCGTCTACGATTTCTGCGTTCAGGAACTTAGCAACCGGGCTGGTGATGCCTTCCAGGCCTTTCGCACGCTCGGTGACTTTGATGTAAGCCAGACCTTTCGCGCCGTAAATCTTAATAAAGTTACCGTAATCGTCGATCTGCTTACGGCTTAAGCTCGCACCGCCCGGTACACGCAGGGCAGCCACGCGGCCTTTCGCATCGTTCGCCGGACCAGAGAACACGGCGAACTCAACGCCTTTCACCAGATCGGCAACGTCAACCAGTTCCATCGGGTTACGCAGGTCTGGTTTATCAGAACCGTAACGACGCTCGGCTTCGGCAAAGGTCATGATCGGGAAATCACCCAGATCCACACCTTTAACTTCCAGCCACAGGTTACGCACCAGCGCTTCCATCACTTCACGCACCTGCGGCGCGGTCATGAAGGAAGTCTCAACATCGATCTGAGTAAATTCAGGCTGACGGTCAGCACGTAAGTCTTCATCACGGAAGCATTTTACGATCTGATAGTAGCGGTCAAAACCGGACATCATCAGCAGCTGTTTAAACAGCTGAGGAGACTGCGGCAGCGCGTAGAACTTACCTTTATGAACACGAGAAGGAACCAGGTAATCGCGCGCGCCTTCCGGCGTAGCTTTGGTCAGCATCGGAGTTTCGATGTCGAGGAAGCCGTGATCGTCCATAAAACGACGCACCAGGCTGGTAATTTTGGCACGCGTTTTCAGGCGCTGCGCCATTTCAGGGCGACGCAGATCCAGGTAGCGATACTTCAGTCGCGCTTCTTCGGTGTTTACGTGGTTAGAGTCCAGCGGCAGCGAGTCTGAACGGTTGATGATGGTCAGATCGGAGGCCAGCACTTCAATTTCGCCAGTCGCCATATCGGCGTTGACGTTTTTCGCGTCACGTGCACGCACGGTGCCCGTAACCTGGATACAGAACTCATTACGCAGTTCGGAGGCCAGCTTTAACGCATCCGCACGGTCCGGATCGAAAAATACCTGCACGATACCTTCGCGGTCGCGCATATCGATAAAGATCAGGCTACCAAGATCACGACGACGGTTGACCCAACCACACAGAGTCACCTGCTGCCCCTCGTGGGACAGACGTAGCTGTCCGCAATATTCTGTACGCATGAGATATCCCTTAACTTTGCCGCAGGCGGATTGTCACCTGTCTCGCAGGTGACGAAGTCGCAGCTTTAGCTGAATGTCACAACTGAATGAAAAAAGGCGGCTATTATACTGGAAATTCTGCCGCACGATAAGTCCGGTACTGACTGTACGCCTGTTTCCTGGACGGGCATTGCGTAATCTCACAAAAAATAACAAAAATTGTCGTCCCTTTCACACTGATTCGCGATTAAGGTGTAACGGAATTCTTTTTTTACTGGAGTGATCATGCTGGAACTGAACGCAAAAACAACCGCTCTTGTTGTTATTGATCTACAGGAAGGTATCCTGCCTTTCGCTGGCGGCCCATACTCGGCAAACGACGTGGTTGCCCGCGCCGCGCAGTTGGCGGAAAAATTCCGTGCCCACGGTTCCCCGGTGGTAATGGTGCGCGTCGGCTGGTCTGACGATTATGCCGAAGCGCTGAAACAGCCAGTTGATGCTCACGCTCCGGCCAAAGCGTTACCCGAAAACTGGTGGAATTACCCGAGCGCTCTGGGTAAATGCGCCAGCGACCTCGAAGTGACCAAACGCCAGTGGGGGGCTTTCTACGGCACCGATCTGGAATTACAACTGCGTCGTCGGGGCATCGAGACCATCGTCCTGTGCGGCATTTCCACAAATATTGGCGTGGAGTCAACGGCGCGAAATGCGTGGGAGCTGGGTTTTAATCTGATCGTTGCAGAAAACGCCTGTAGTGCCGCCAGCGCTGAGCAACATCAGGGCAGCATGACGCATATTTTCCCGCGTATCGCACGCGTACGCAGCGTGGATGAGATCCTGCAAGCGCTATGATTTATATCGGTTTACCCCAGTGGGCGCATCCCAAATGGGTGCGTCTGGGGATCACCAGCCTTGAAGAGTATGCCCGCCACTTTAACTGTGTGGAGGGCAATACCACGCTGTACGCGCTGCCAAAAGCCGACATTGTGGCCCGCTGGCATGCGCAGACTACCGATGCGTTTCGATTTTGTTTTAAGTTTCCGGCCACCATTTCGCATCAGGCCGCGCTGCGTAATTGCGATGACCTGGTACACGAGTTTTTCACGCGCATGTCGCCACTTGAATCACGCATTGGGCAATACTGGCTGCAATTACCCGCAACTTTTGGCCCGCACGACCTGCCAGCCTTGTGGCAGTTTCTCGATGCGCTCCCCAAATCCTTTACCTACGGTGTGGAAGTTCGCCATCCGGACTTCTTTGCCAAAGGCGAAACAGAGCAACGATTCAATCGAGGCCTACATGAGCGCAGGGTAAATCGGGTGATTCTGGACAGTCGACCGGTACATGCCGCAATACCACATACTGAAGCGATACGTGACGCCCAGCGCAAGAAGCCAAAGGTTCCGGTGCATGCAGTGGTGACGGCAAACCATCCGATGGTACGCTTTATCGGCAGCGATAATATGGCACAAAACAGCGCGCTTTTTGCCGTCTGGCTGACCAAGCTGTCGCAATGGCAACAAACCACAACGCCATATCTGTTTTTACATACCCCGGATATCGCGCAGGCCCCGGAGCTTGTCGATACGCTATGGGCAAATTTACGCAGCGCCCTGCCAGAGATCGGATCAGCGCCGTCTATTCCACAGCAATCTTCTCTTTTCTGAAAATGCCACCTATCATAGTCAATGCCATCAGCCATTTTAAAAGGGAGTTTGTATGGTAAGCGCGCTTTATGCCGTATTGGGTGCGTTATTGTTAATTAAGTTCTCCTTTGACGTCGTTCGCCTGCGCATGCAATACCGCGTTGCATATGGTGACGGAGGTTTTAGCGAACTACAAAGCGCTATCCGCATTCACGGTAATGCGGTGGAATATATTCCCGTCGCATTGGTGCTGCTGTTATTTATGGAAATGAACGGCGCAGAAACGTGGATGGTGCATATTTGCGGGCTGATTTTGATTGCCGGACGATTGATGCATTATTACGGATTCCATCACCGGCTTTTCCGCTGGCGCCGTTCAGGCATGAGCGCGACCTGGTGTTCGCTGTTGCTAATGGTGCTGGCGAATCTTTGGTATATGCCCTGGGAGTTGGTTTTCTCCCTGCATTAGCGCACAATACGCCACTTTATTTTTCCCGGATTTTTACGTTATGTCTCACCGCGACACGCTTTTTTCTGCGCCTATCGCCAGTCTGGGTGACTGGACCTTTGATGAACGGGTAGCTGAAGTCTTCCCGGATATGATCCAGCGATCCGTTCCTGGCTATTCCAATATCATTTCTATGATTGGGATGTTGGCCGAACGTTTCGTACAACCCAACACACAGGTCTACGATCTGGGCTGTTCTCTGGGCGCGGCGACGCTCTCGGTGCGTCGCAATATTCATCACGAGAATTGCAAAATTATTGCCGTTGATAACTCCCCGGCTATGGTTGAGCGCTGCCGCCGTCATATTGACGCCTATAAAGCGCCGACACCGGTTGACGTTATCGAAGGCGATATTCGCAACATTACTATCGAAAACGCCTCGATGGTGGTGCTGAATTTTACCCTGCAATTCCTTGAGCCACCTAAGCGCCAGGCATTGTTGGATAAGATTTATCAGGGGCTTAACCCCGGCGGCGCGCTGGTACTGTCTGAAAAATTCAGTTTCGAAGACGCTAACGTTGGCGAGCTGCTGTTCAACATGCACCACGATTTCAAACGGGCAAATGGCTATAGCGAGCTGGAAATCAGCCAAAAGCGCAGCATGCTGGAGAACGTGATGCTGACCGACTCGGTCGAAACGCACAAAGCGAGACTGCATCAGGCGGGCTTTGAACACAGCGAATTGTGGTTCCAGTGCTTCAACTTTGGTTCTCTGGTGGCACTGAAAGCTGAGGTTAGCGCATGATCGACTTTGGTAACTTTTATCAACTGATTGCCAAAAATCACCTTTCCCATTGGCTGGAAACGCTCCCGGCGCAAATCGCGACCTGGCAGCGCGATCAGCACGGCTTGTTTAAGCAGTGGTCAAATGCGGTCGAGTTTCTGCCCGAGCTAACGCCGCATCGCCTGGACTTACTGCATAGCGTTACCGCCGAAAGCGATGAGCCGCTCAGCGACGGTCAGCTCAAACGTATCGACACCCTGATGCGTAACCTGATGCCATGGCGTAAAGGGCCGTACTCGTTGTACGGCGTCAATATAGATACCGAGTGGCGCTCGGACTGGAAATGGGATCGCGTTCTGCCGCACTTGTCTGACCTCACCGGGCGCACCATTCTTGATGTCGGCTGCGGGAGTGGATATCACATGTGGCGCATGATTGGCGCGGGGGCGCATCTGGCAGTTGGTATCGATCCTACCCAGCTGTTTCTGTGCCAGTTTGAGGCAGTACGTAAACTGCTGGGCAATGACCAACGCGCTCACCTGCTGCCGCTGGGTATTGAGCAGCTTCCGGCGCTCAACGCCTTTGATACCGTATTCTCCATGGGAGTGCTTTATCACCGCCGTTCACCGCTGGAACACCTGTGGCAGTTGAAGGATCAGTTGGTGAAAGATGGCGAACTGGTACTGGAAACGCTGGTCGTCGAAGGTGATGAAAATACCGTACTGGTACCGGGCGATCGCTACGCGCAGATGCGTAACGTTTACTTTATTCCTTCTGCGTTGGCGTTAAAAAACTGGCTGGAAAAATGTGGGTTTGTTGATGTGCGCATCGCTGATGTCTGCGTCACCACCACCGAAGAGCAGCGCCGCACCGAGTGGATGATAACCGAATCCCTGGCCGACTTCCTCGACCCGAACGATCACAGCAAAACGGTGGAAGGCTACCCGGCCCCATTACGCGCGGTATTGATTGCACGTAAGCCGTAGTTATTTTTGCCAGATAGCACTCTTTCTGCAAAATAGTTCAAGTTGCAGAAAGGCAGCCAACTCCGCTGCGGCTTGAAATATGCAGGATAAAAAAAGGCCCCTGTTGAAATTGCAGGGGCCTGGTACGAGCAAGCATCATATTGGGCGACATGATGCAACGGTAAAATCAGCTGGCCTGGTGGTGTGCAATGATTGCTTTCATTTCCGCAACCGCCGCCCCGTCTACCGCATAGCGTGAATACTCATCCGCCTGTGCATCCGAAGACATCGACAACCTCGAATTGCGATAACGCATGGGGGAAGCCAACCATACTCCGGCAGAACTGTGGACTTCCTGCACTCCAGCATCAAGGAACAGGGACAAATTCGAGGCGCGAACCCCCGCTCCGGCCATAATGATTGGAGCATCCCCCTGCGCAATAAGTTCCATAATTTTTGTTAAACCTTGCACCGCATCTGATTTTTGCCCGGAAGTCAGCACTCTGGCGACGCCCAAATCAGCTAATTTTTTTAGCGCATTGAGTGGGTTAGCGCACATGTCAAAGGCCCGATGAAAAGTGACGTGCAGCGTTCCCGCCGCAATCATTATTTTCTCCATGCGCGGCATATCGACATCACCCTCTGCATCTAAAATGCCGGTTACCAACCCTGAGAACCCCAGTTCTCTTACTATCGCAATATCATCCAGCATTGCAGCGAATTCACCGTCGGTGTAACAAAAGTCGCCCCCGCGCGGGCGAATAATGGGATTGACCGGAATCGAGATATGCTGGCGAACCGAACGCAAGACGCCCAGGGACGGCGTTAAGCCCCCCTCTTTGGGCGCCGAGCAAAGCTCAATGCGATCCGCGCCGTTTTGCTGCGCCTTGCGCGCGCACTCCATGCTGTAACAGCAGATTTCCAGTAATGCCATACTCACTCCTGACGTTCGCTTGCCACAATGGCTTCAATCGACCACGGATGGAATTTTATCGTCACACTGCCATCGCTGACCGCCAGCGTTGGATTCGGTAAACGCTCGCGCTCGCCTTTTGGCGAACTGGTTTTTACAAATATGCCCGGCTGGCTCAGCCCGTGATCTGAAAGCAGCGCCAGCGCTCGTGCATTCAGCGTCTCCACCTCACCCGGCAGAACAATTTCAACATGCTCCCAGCCTTCATGCGGATAACGCTTTTCGCCCGGCCACGGCAGTTCTACGATAGAAAATTGCCAGTGTTGCACACAAACTGGCTCATCGAGCTTGAACAAGCAAATCGGTCGGCCATTGATGATATTTTCTGACAACAATTCGCCGCACTGTTCAAACCCACGACGCCAGCGCTCTGCGGTGGTATTTTGATGACAACGCAGAGAAATGTGATCGGCTTCAAGCGATGAGACATCCAGCCCAAGGCGAGTGGAAAGATCCGTTAACGCCTGAATGAAATGCGGTAAATCTGCGGAAATATCATGCAGTTCTGCAACTGTTTGCCAGTTCGCCATAATGAAAGCTCATATCCATATTCAAAGCCGCTAATTTACCCTGTTGCGCAGCCCCAACCAACTGCTGATTTTCTTAAGCGCAATATGAATAATTATACGTAATGACAATGTTTATATTTCAGGGTGCTGGAGATACTCGCAATGCTGACGGCAACGGGCATTTGCAGTATACTCCCGCCCTTAATTCTTAAACTGGTGCGGTGCATTTTAAGCCGCTTCATAAATGTAAGGTATTCCGGTGAATATTCAGGCTCTTCTCTCAGAAAAAGTCAGTCAGGCCATGATTGCTGCAGGCGCGCCTGCAGATTGCGAACCGCAGGTTCGTCAGTCAGCAAAAGTACAGTTCGGCGACTATCAGGCTAACGGCATGATGGCTGTCGCTAAAAAACTGGGTATGGCGCCGCGACAACTGGCTGAGCAGGTGCTGACTCATTTGGATCTCAACGGGATCGCCAGCAAAGTTGAAATTGCAGGCCCGGGCTTTATCAATATTTTTCTCGATCCGGCATTTCTGGCGCAGCACGTTCAGCAGGCGCTGGCTTCCGATCGTCTGGGCGTCACCCAACCGGCTAAACAAACCGTTGTGGTTGATTACTCCGCACCTAACGTAGCGAAAGAGATGCACGTTGGTCACCTGCGTTCCACCATCATCGGTGATGCTGCGGTGCGTACGCTGGAGTTCCTCGGTCACAATGTTATCCGCGCCAACCACGTCGGCGACTGGGGTACTCAGTTCGGTATGCTCATCGCATGGCTGGAAAAACAGCAGCAGGAAAATGCTGGCGAGATGGCGCTGGCTGACCTTGAAGGTTTCTACCGTGATGCGAAAAAACATTACGACGAAGATGAAGCCTTCGCGGAACGTGCCCGGAGTTATGTCGTGAAGCTGCAAGGCGGCGACGAGTACTTCCGTGAGATGTGGCGCAAACTGGTCGACATCACCATGTCGCAAAACCAGTTAACCTACGATCGCCTGAACGTCACCCTGACCCGTGACGACGTCATGGGTGAAAGCCTGTACAACCCGATGCTGCCTGGCATCGTGGCCGATCTCAAAGCTAAAGGCCTGGCTGTTGAAAGCGAAGGCGCTACCGTCGTATTCCTTGATGAGTATAAAAACAAGGAAGGTGAACCGATGGGCGTAATCATTCAGAAGAAAGATGGCGGCTATCTCTACACCACGACCGACATCGCCTGCGCCAAGTACCGTTATGAAACGCTGCATGCCGACCGCGTACTTTATTACATCGACTCCCGTCAGCATCAGCACTTAATGCAGGCCTGGACCATCGTGCGTAAAGCCGGTTATGTGCCGGATTCTGTGCCACTGGAACACCACATGTTCGGTATGATGCTGGGTAAAGACGGCAAGCCGTTCAAAACCCGTGCGGGTGGCACGGTTAAACTGGCCGATCTGCTGGATGAAGCGCTGGAACGCGCACGCCGTCTGGTAGCGGAGAAGAACCCGGACATGCCTGCCGACGAGCTGGAAAAACTGGCGAATGCGGTCGGTATCGGCGCGGTGAAATATGCCGATCTGTCCAAAAACCGTACCACCGACTACATCTTCGACTGGGACAATATGCTGGCGTTCGAAGGGAACACTGCGCCGTATATGCAGTACGCCTACACCCGCGTACTGTCCGTGTTCCGTAAAGCGGATATCGACGAAAGCGCGCTGGCAAATGCGCAGGTGATTATCAGTGAAGATCGCGAGGCTCAGCTGGCTGCGCGTCTGCTGCAGTTTGAAGAAACGCTGACCGTTGTTGCACGTGAAGGTACGCCGCACGTGATGTGTGCGTACCTGTACGACGTTGCCGGTCTGTTCTCCGGCTTCTACGAGCACTGCCCAATCCTTAGCGCTGAAAACGAAGATATTCGTAACAGCCGCCTGAAACTGGCACAGTTGACGGCGAAAACCCTGAAGCTGGGTCTGGATACGCTGGGTATCGAAACCGTAGAACGTATGTAAATCAGCTTACCTATCAGGCCTGACTCCGAAATTCGGACTCAGGCCTTTTTTATTTCTGTAACAGGCCATCTGTAACAACTCACAAGGAATGACACATTTCCGTAGAGATATGGAACATTTTTTGCCTGTCATCCCGTTTAAGCCTCCGTATCATGAGGCGGCGAATTAATCGGGTACGGGTCAATGACATTCAGAGATTTTGAGGCGGAGGAAAAACTCTTCCAGCGGCGTGTATTGGTGGCCTTTGGCCTGGTGGTCATCTGCTTTGGCATCCTGATTTACAATCTCTACAACTTACAAATCTGTCAGCACCAGTATTACACCACCCGCTCGAATGCAAACGACATCAAAATGCTTCCCGTGGCCCCGACGCGTGGCATGATTTACGATCGCAACGGCATCCCGCTGGTGCGCAACGTAACCTGGTACGACATTTCCGTTACGCCTTATAAAATCAGTGATATGAATGCCCTGATCAGGCAGCTCACGCCTATCATTGACCTCACTCCTGATGACATTGACCAGTTTCGCCATGCGCTGAAAGCCAGCAGCCGCTATCGCCCGGTTGTGCTAAAAAATGCGCTGACCGATGTGGAAATCGCCCGCTTCTCGGTTAACCAGTTTCATTTCAGCGGCGTCAATATCAATAGCTATGAAGACCGCCAGTACCCTTATGGCACAGCGCTGGCGCATGTCCTTGGCTATGTGTCAAAAATCAATGACAACGACCTGAAAGCGCTGGATCAAAAAGGCCTGACAGAGAACTACGCCGCCGATCACAACATCGGTAAGCAGGGTATTGAGCACTACTATGAAAATGAACTGCATGGGAAAACCGGTTATCAGGAGGTCGAAGTTGATAACCACGGACGCATCGTACGTCTGATCAAAGATGTGCCGCCCGTTGCCGGAAAAGATATCCACCTGACGCTGGACCTCCATTTACAGCAATATATTGAGAGTCTGTTGGTGGGCCAGCGGGCCGCCGTTTTGGTTGAGGATCCGCATGACGGTTCCGTGCTGGCAATGGTTTCGAACCCCAGCTATGACCCCAATCCATTTGTCAAAGGTATCAGCTATCAGGACTATAACAAGCTGCTTCAGGATAAGGATCTGCCGTTAATCAACCGCGTCACGCAAGGGTTGTATCCTCCCGCCTCCACGGTCAAACCGTATATGGCGATGTCAGCATTACTGGACGGCGTGATCACGCCGCAGACCCGTTTCTTCGGCGCCCCCACCTGGACGCTCCCCGGCACGGAGCGACATTACCGTGACTGGAAAAAAACGGGCCACGGTATGCTGGATGTCACCAAAGCAATTGAAGAATCTGCCGACACGTTCTTTTATCAGGTGGCATATATGATGGGGATTGACCGTATTAACAGCATGCTCAGCCAGTTTGGCTATGGCAAGCCGACCGGCATCGATCTTGGTGAGGAGTATAACGGCCTGCTCCCGAGCCGCGAATGGAAGCAGAAAGTGCATAAAAAAGCCTGGTATCAGGGAGATACCATTTCGGTTGGCATCGGTCAGGGATACTGGATTGCCACGCCGATCCAGATGGTAAAAGCCATGGTCGCGCTGATTAACAACGGCAAGGTTATCGCCCCTCACCTGCTACGTGATGAAGAGAGCGGAAAAGTCATCACGCCGTACCAGGCTCCCGAAGCACCGTCACAAATTGCCTCTGCTTCGTCCCCCTACTGGGGGCTGGTGCGTCAAGCGATGTTCGGCATGGCGAATGAGCCAAACGGTACCGGTTATAAGTTCTTTCACACCGCGCCTTACGGCATTGCAGCGAAAAGTGGCACATCACAGGTCTTTAGCCTGAAAGAAAATCAGACCTACGATGCGAAAATGATCCCCGTGCGTCTGCGCGACCACGTGTTCTATACCGCATTTGCGCCATATAAGAACCCGAAAGTCGCCATAGCGTTAATTCTGGAAAACGGCGGCAGCGATGGCGTCACCGCCGCACCAGTCATGCGTCAAATCATGGATCATCTGTTTGCTGCGCAGGACGACGACGCACAAGCGGGTCCGATAGCCGCAACGCCATCGGACACCGATATCAAAAATACTTACGCAAGTATTCGGTAAGGCACAGCATCGCCATCGCCTGACCGTAAGGCATGGAGGTCCGGGGGATGTTGCGGTAGAAATCGAGATTGTGGCCCATCCCGGTACCAAACGAGGTATGCAGCAATTCACCTTCCGGCGAAATATGTTGCACAATGCCTCTGATGGCTTTTTCGGCTACAGCCGCATAGTCTTGTCCGACATAGCGTTTACGTACCGCTTTGAGGATCCCATAGGCAAATCCGGCGGTTGCCGAGGCTTCCAGATACGACTGCGGGTCGTCCAGCAAGGTGTGCCACAGTCCGCTTTCATCCTGGCACTTCGCTAGCGCCGCGATTTGCGCGTTCAAAACCTGCACCAGATAGCGGTGCACTGCATTGTTTTCCGGCAAATCAAGTAATTCGAGGAAATCCGGGATGACTATAGTTAACCAGCTGTTGCCACGCGCCCAGCGAGCGTTGGCGAAGTTATGCTGTCCTTCATAGCTCCAGCCGTGGAACCACAGCCCCGTTTCTTTATCCATCAGGTTTTGCACGTGCAGCAGGAACTGATAGGTTGCCTCTTCAATATACTCGGGACGGTTGAGCAACTTGCCAATCTTCGCCAGCGGTAAGACCGTCATCATCAACGTGTCATCCCACATCTGCTGGTGATTTTCTTCCGCCAGCGTAATGTGCTGCATACCGCCGAATTGGGTACGCGGCATGTCATGCATTGCCCACTCAGCCCAGCTGTCGAGCCACGGCAGATACGCGGGATTACGCGTCTCTTCATAGCGATATGCCAGCGTTAAAAACGGCGCCATGGTGTTGACGTTTTTGGTCGTTGCACCTTCCGCAAAGCGATCGGCAAACCAGCTGTCGATAATATCGCGCATCGTGGCATCGCCGGTTTGCTGATAATACTGATACATCCCGTACAAGCCGATGCCGTGCGTCCACTCCCATCCCGCCCAGCCTTTGGTATCAATAACGCGTCCGTCATCCAGACGTAGCAAGAACTCGCCGGTCTCGTCATGAATATTGACCAGGTTATGCGTCACCTTTTTGATCAACGCTTTTAATTCATCCCTGGCAATAAAATGTTCTGGCTGGCGCAACAATGGGCTGTGTTTAACCGGATAAACAATCATTTACTTAACCTCTGTCAATGTCGAATTCAATACAGCACCCTTTTCCAGTTTCGGTGCCGCTGGTTTATTACGATTCAGGTAACCAATATTGTTGTTACCCCAAAGTGATTCATAAGGCATGCCCGATAGCATCTCTACGGTCGCGCGTCCTTTAGCGGATAGTCCTTCCAACACGGGTTGCCCGGACTCACGCATTTTTGCTGTCTCTTCACGCAGGGTGCTGTGCGTTTGCAGGTTCAGTTTGAAGCGCAAGGAAACCAGGAAACCCAGCGCCAGAACAATCAGCGTTCCGCAGCTCAGAATTAACAGGATGGTATGGCTGACCGCCGCGGGTTGTGCGCTCTGACCGGAGACAAAACCAGACAACTGCATCACAATCCCCACCAGCATCACCGCTCCCGCCTGCGACGCTTTACGCGTTAACGTCATAATGCCGGCGAAGATCCCTTCCCGACGCTGACCGGTGATCACTTCGTCAACGTCGGCAATATAGGTGTAGATATTCCAGGGAACGTAGTTGATACCACCGCGTCCTAAACCCGCAACGGCGGAAACCAATAGCAACAGAGAATAAACATCGCTTAATCCGGCGTAATACAGCCCCGCATAGGAGAGTGAACTGAGGCCAAACAGGACGACTACCATGCGATAAGACGGCGCAGGTCCGAAACGGATGCACAATGGGATCATGGCGATAACGGCAATAAACTGGAAGATAGCCATCGTACCCAGCAGGTTTGACGCCATCGATGCTTCCTGCATCAGCACAAACACCACATAGTAAGTAAAGACGGCGTTAAAGACGTCCTGGGCAATATAGCCGCCAAGATACATTCCTAAATGCTGGCGAAAGATACGGATGCGCAGTGTTGAACTCAGTTCCACAAATAAACGGTTCATACTCTGACTTAAGGTCAGGCTTTTCTTCTCTTCTTCGACTCGCAGCGCCGCCTCAGTCCACTCTTCCCGTGGGCGTTCCCAGGTAAAGAACCAGACGAAGGTCAGCATCAGTGCACACAGCACAGAAAACACCAGGCTGGCGTAGAAAAAAGAGACGGGGTTGTCCTTGCCAAACAGCGTCAGCAGAACGCCAGGTAAGAATGAGGCCAGAATGGCAGACATTTGCGCCATCGAAATGCGCGCGCCGGAGAATTTGGTTTTCTGTTTAAAGTCATCGGTCATTTCGGGTACCAGCGTTTCGTATGGCACCAGAATCATGGTGTAGACCACGTCAAAAATCAGATAGGTGAGCAGGTAGTACCAGAACCCCATATCACCCACCCACATTAGTGAGTAGCTAAAGACACAGGGGATCCCCAACAAAATAAAAAACTTACGTCGCCCAAAGCGTTTGCCGAGCCAGGTGGAGCCAAAGTTATCGGTTAAAAAACCCATTAATGGGCTAACAACGGCATCCAACACCCTGGCGGTAGCGAAGATAAAGGTTGCTTCGATTGGCGTCAGGCCACAGAACGTCGTGTAAAAATAGAGTAGCCAGGCAGCGGTTAACGCCGTGGTGCCTGCGCCTAAAAAATCCCCCGAACCGTAGGCAAAATAGTTAACCAACCCAATTTTACGTGTATTCATTGCCGTTACCCCTGCACATTATTGGGAGGCCCCGCAATCCTCGCTTTGACATTGGGCCTCCTTACAGGGCCACAGTAAAAGCTAACAGCAAGTGAAACCTTTCTATTTTTGCCAGGGGTATTCGTGAAATGGCAACAGCACAAAGAGTCCGGCAACGTATGTCACCTATTTTATAAAACAGCGTTTCTATTTAATCAAAGAGGCGGACTAGAATTGCGAAGCAGCCAGCAGTTTCTGCTGCTGGCCGGAATGAAGGGAGGCGTTAACGATAGTTCACAATCACCTGATTGCTCTGAACTTGCAAGGCGGGGATCAAGCGACCGCCACCGGGTACTTCCCAGACAAAATGCATCGGTTCGATGGCGGGAACATTATTGAATCCGTTGGTAGTCCCGCTTTGCCCGTCCAGCTCAACACAGCGGGACTGGGAACATAAACGTACCCGTAAACCCGCAGGCGTTGGGCCATTGAGCTCATAGCGCCAGGCCACCAGCGTCATCAACCCCGAGACCGGCTGGCTGGGCGTCAGAGGTGAAGACGAGGCTGACTGGCCGCGGTGATTTAAAGTAATCCCCATACCGCTGGCCTGCCAGGCGCCTTCTCCGGCAGCCTGCGCTACCAGAGGAAAAAACAACAACCACAGTAATTTACGCATTACTTACCTCCAATAGTCGCCGTCATACGGATATGGCGGTTGTCAGACAGCTCCATGTTCGATAACACCACCAGTTGCGGAATGCTGCGACGTAAAAAGCGTGCCAGTAATGGACGCAACGCGTGGTTAACCAGCAAGACCGGCGGCGCACCCAACATTTCCTGACGGGACAGCGCTTCCTGAGTCTGGGCCAGCAGTCGGTCTGCAAGACCTGGCTCCAGACCGCCGCCGCCCTGCAGCGCCTGCAGAAGCAAACGTTCGAGCGGGGTATCAAGGCCGATAACCTGAACCTCTTCATTACCCGGGAACCACTGCTGAGTGATGGCGCGTCCCAACGCAACACGTACCACCGCGGTAAGCTCATGCGGATCGTTTTGCAGCGGTGCATGTTCAGCCAGCGTTTCGAGAATGGTGCGCATATCGCGAATCGGTACTTTCTCATCCAGTAAGTTCTGTAACACTTTATGCAGCGTAGTGAGCGTCACGACGCCCGGGACCAGGTCTTCTGTCAGTTTTGGCATCTCCTGCGAGACGCGGTCCAGTAGCTGTTGCGCCTCCTGACGGCCAAACAGCTCAGCAGCGAACTGCCCAATCAGGTGATTAAGGTGCGTGGCGACAACGGTACTGGCTTCAACAACCGTAAAGCCCTGAATCTGCGCCTGTTCCTTCAATGCGCTTTCAATCCAGATAGCGTCCAGACCAAAAGCCGGATCGACCGTTTTCTCGCCCGGCAGTGACCCGGCGGCGGTACCAGGGTTAATGGCCAGCCAGCGTCCCGGATAGGCGTCACCGCTGCCAATTTCCACCCCTTTCATCAAAATACGATAGCGGGCCGGCTGCAGATCCATATTGTCGCGGATATGTACCACCGGCGGCAGAAAGCCCATATCCTGGGCAAATTTCTTACGAATACTGCGAATTCGCCCCAGCAACTCGCCATCTTGCTGAAAGTCCACCATTGGGATCAGGCGGTAGCCTACCTCCATCCCCAGGGAATCCTCCAGCTGTACATCATTCCATGTTGCTTCCACCACGGAGTTGTTTTCCGGCATTTTCACCGGCTGCGGCTCATCCGGGGCTTTTTGCTCACGACCACGCATCCACCAGGCCAGACCCAGTAACGCGGCGGTAAACATCAAAAACACCAGGTTCGGCATGCCCGGAACCAGACCCAAAAGACCAAGCACCGCCGCACTAAGCAGCATGACACTAGGATTACTGAACAGTTGGGTCACCATCTGTTCGCCTACATCCTGGTCGGTACTCACGCGGGTCACGATAACCCCCGCCGCGGTGGAGATTACCAGCGCAGGAATTTGCGCCACCAGCCCGTCACCGATGGTCAGCAGGGTATAACTTTCCGCTGCGCTACCCATGCTCATACCATGCTGCAACACCCCGACTAACAGACCGCCGACCACGTTGATCACCATGATCAAAATACCGGCGATGGCATCTCCACGTACGAATTTACTCGCACCGTCCATAGAGCCGTAGAAATCCGCTTCCTGCGTCACCTCCGAGCGTCGTTTTTTGGCTTCATCTTCGCCAATCAGACCCGCATTCAAATCCGCATCAATCGCCATCTGCTTGCCGGGCATACCATCCAGCACGAAGCGCGCGCCAACCTCGGCGATACGCCCGGCACCTTTGGTGATAACCATAAAGTTGATAATGACGAGAATAACGAAGACCACGATACCGATCGCAAAGTTACCGCCCACGAGGAAGTGACCAAAAGCTTCAACCACCTTTCCCGCCGCCGCCGCGCCGGTATGCCCTTCCATTAAAATGATACGCGTCGACGCAACGTTCAGGGCGAGGCGTAATAATGTGGTAAACAGCAAAATCGTCGGGAATGCGGCAAACTCCAGCGTACGCTGGGTGAACATCGCCACCAGCAGCACCATGATCGACAGCGCAATGTTAAACGTGAACAGCAAATCGAGGACGAAAGCCGGCAACGGCAACACCATCATCGACAGGATCAGCAGGATAAGGATCGGTCCGGCAAGGATTTGCAGTTGCGTGGATTTCAGGTTGCTGGGCAAACGCAACATCGCGACCAGATTAGCCATCAGTATTCTTCTCGTTCATGAAATCCAGTGCTTCAGGCACCGGAAGGTTTTCAGGTTGTGGTGGACGCTTGCCGCCGGCGAGACGCCAGCGTTTTAGCTGCCATACCCATGCCAGCACTTCGGCAACGGCGGCATATAATTGACCCGGTATTTGTTGCCCAATATCAGCATGACGGTATAGCGCACGCGCCAGCGGCGGCGCTTCTAACGTAGGGACTCGATGTTCAGCGCCAATCTCACGAATGCGCAACGCCACCAGCCCCGCGCCTTTGGCAACAACTTTCGGCGCGCTCATTTTGTTCTCGTCATACTTCAACGCCACCGAATAGTGCGTGGGGTTGGTAACAATCACGTCCGCTTTCGGCACATCCGCCATCATGCGACGCTGCGCGGCCGCGCGCTGCATTTGGCGTATTTTGCCCTTAACGTGCGGGTCGCCTTCGCTTTGCTTAAATTCGTCACGAATATCCTGACGCGACATGCGCAGCTTTTTCAGATGGCTGTAAATCTGGAAAAAAACGTCGAACCCCACCATCGGAATAACGCCAAGCACCACCAACAGCGCGCACATGCCAACTAAATCCAGAGCGTTGCCCATCGCCGTAATCGGCGACTCCGCCATCAAACGCATCATCGCCGGCCAGTTATGCCAGAGATAAAATCCGGCCACGCTCCCCACCAGCGTGGATTTCAGTATCGCTTTGAGCAGTTCCGCTCCGGTTTGCGCTGAAAACATGCGTTTAATGCCCGGCAACGGATTCAGCTTAGAGAACTTGGGCTGCAGAGATTTACCGCTGAAAATCAAGCCGCCAAGCATCACCGGGGAGATTAATGCCACCAGAACGACGCCGGTAATCAACGGTAACAGCGCAATCATCGCGTCTTTAATCAGCAGGATGATTTGGCTGAGGATCAGGTTAGGGTCATTGACCATACTGTGGTCAAAACGTAATCCGGCCGACAGCATACCGGCCAGTCTGCGGGCAAGCGACTCCCCGCCAATCCAGATAATGCACACGCCCACCAGCAAAATAAGCAGTGAGGTCAGTTCTTTGGATCGGGGGACCTGCCCTTCTTCCCGTGCTTTTTCAAGTCGGTGGGGTGTGGGGGCTTCTGTTTTGTCGTCGTCGCTTTCTTCTGCCACGGCATTACTCTCGTCGTCACGGTCACGAGTATTATCGCGACCGCAACCATTGCCAATGCGTCGAATAGCGAAACGAAAACAGAGGAATTCGAGCGTTCGTTTGCCACGACAGCGCGAACGCTGCCGTGACAACCACGCGGTTAGCGCTGCCAGATAACGCGATAATGGCCCGATCCCACCTGCGCGCTATAGCCGCCGTCTACTGGCGCGAAGTCGAGGCCATCGGTATCGAGCAGCGTTTGTGCGCCATCAAGGATCACCATTGAGTGAGTATTCGGCGGAATATCTACCTCAAGGGTGATGGACTGTAAGCCATCGCGCGCCGGTTCCTGCGTCCAGTGGACGGCAATATCACCATATACCGAGCCGTATCGCGCTTTCAGCCATGTCAGGCCACCGCCCGGAATAGGCCGCAGTACTGAAGATTTAAAGCCCGGCGCGTGTTCTTCGGTATTTATTCCCGCCGCCACGCGATACAGCCATTCACCGATCGCCCCGTAGGCATAATGGTTGAAGGAGTTCATGTCCGGGCTCCACATTGTGCCGTCCGGTTTCACGCCATCCCAGTGTTCCCAAATCGTCGTTGCCCCGGCTTTTACCTGATACAACCAGCTTGGGAAGTCCTCTTTCATCAGCAATTGCCACGCCGCGTCGGCCTGTCCGTTTTCGCTCAATGCGTGACAGAAATAGGGTGTGCCGACAAACCCCGTCACCAGATGACCGTCATTTTCCGCCAGCAGTTCCAGCAGCGTTTGCACGGTGCGCTCGCGGTGCGCGTCCGGCACTAACTGGAAGTAAAGCGCCAGAATATGCGCCGTTTGCGTGCGTGCCGCCAGCCGCCCGGTGGCGGTAAAAAACTCATTGCGGAAGCTTTCGACAATCGCGGTATGCAGCGCCTGATAATGGGTGTGATCAACGTCATTTCCCAGTGCTTTGGCTGATTTCGCCAGCAGCAGCGTGGACAACGCATAGTAGGCCATGCAGGTCAGTTCATTCGGCGTTGCGCCAAAATAGCTGCCCTCTTTGGCATCCAGCGCAACCCAATCGCCAAACTGCAGTTTCCACGACCACTGGTTCTCAACAGCGTTATCATGCATAAACTCCACCCAGGCTTTCATACTGCCG
>NZ_SZWS01000061.1:88281-89592 GCF_005281245.1 Citrobacter sp. wls826 | reverse complement strand
GGCGGGCCAGCGTCTGTTTATCGCCGTACATCAGGTACAGCGTCCACGGGTTAATCACCGCCGCATCGGCCCAGGCGGCGGCGGAATGGGTGCGCCCGTGGGATAAAAAGCGGTCGTTGTCGCATTTGCCGGTGAGGATATCGGGGATGACGTGCGGCACACCGCCCTCCGGCGTTTGGTCGTGCTGAAGATCGGTCAGCCATTTGGCAAAAAAAGTGCGCGTCTGCATCAGATAACTGGCGGTGCGGCAGAAAATTTGCGCATCGCCCGTCCATCCCAGACGTTCATCGCGCTGCGGGCAGTCGGTTGGGATATCGACGAAATTGCCCTTAAGCCCCCACATGATGTTGTGATGCAGTTGGTTGAGATCCGCATTTGAGGTTTCAATGTGACCCGTCGGCGTCATCGCGGAATGCAGCACAACCGCGACAAAATCATCCCGCGTCGGCGTGCCAGGCCAACGTTCAATCAGCACATAACGGAAACCCTGAAAGGTAAAATGCGGGTGAAAACATTCTTCACCCTCGCCGCGTAAGGTGTAATCAATGCACTGTTTGGCGGTGCGCAGGTTCGCCAGATAAACATTGCCTTCGGCATCCAGCACTTCAAAATGGCGCAGCACCACGCGCTCACCTGCCGCACCGCGCACCCGAAACTCCACCCAGCCGCTGAGATTCTGGCCAAAATCAAGCACCGTCTCACCTTTTGGCGTCGTGATGATTGAGCACGGCGCAAGCCGTTCTATTTCTTGTACCGGGCAGGCCGTTTGCGGTTGCAGCACCGAAGTCTCTGCCGCAAGCGTCGTCACCGCGCGCCAATGCCCGGCGCTAAACGCAGGCTCGCTCCAGCCACGCTGCTCCCGACGTGCGTCATACACTTCGCCATCATAAATTTCAGCAAACAAAATGGCGTCATCGCTGCCCTGCCAGTGTGCATCCGTGGCGATTATCCGCTGGCTACCATCGCGGAGCGTCACCACCATATGGCAAATAAACCCCGTCTGCTGGCCGTAATAGTTGCGATAGCGGTTGAAGCTCATATCCCCTTTATACCAACCCGCCCCCACCATCGCGCCAATCACGTTTTCGCCTTCTCGCAGGTGCTCGGTCACATCCCAGGTTTGATACAACAGATGGTGGTGGTAGCTCGTCCAGCCGGGCGATAACTCATCACGCCCGACTTTTTCGCCGTTGATCCACAGTTGGTACAGCCCCAGCGCGCTGGCATGTACCACCGCCGAAACAATGTCATCACCGTCGGGCAAACTGAACGCATGGCGCAACAACGTGCCTTTTGAGTTGTCTTTATCCT
>NZ_SZWS01000061.1:87842-88224 GCF_005281245.1 Citrobacter sp. wls826 | reverse complement strand
GAGATAACCCCCCCTTGCCACGCTTGCGCTGGCAGGCCGGTAATAAACGTTGCCGCCGGGCTCCAGCCGCTCTCTTCACCGTGGTTGTCGGTAATATGCACCCGCACAAAATAGCGCGTCGAGTGCTGGCAGGCGACGTCGGGCAATTCGATATTACTGGAGCGGTCATCGTGCATTTCGCCGCTGTCAAACAGGCATTGGGCAAAATCTTCTTGCGCCGACAGCTGCAAACGCCAGCTACGCTGCTGTACATCGCGCAAAGTACTGGTGATTATCCAGCCGAAAACCGGCAACGTTTCGCAGCCCGTCAGCGTGGTTTCATAGTTGAGCGTAATCTTTTCTACTGCCAACATAATTTTTCCCTCAGTGGCTCATATTCAGG
>NZ_SZWS01000061.1:85138-87792 GCF_005281245.1 Citrobacter sp. wls826 | reverse complement strand
ATCGTTCGACGCCTGTCCGTTATCAGGCGTCGCCACCATTTCTGTTTCTGCATTAAATTCATTACGTTGCTTGCCGTGGAAGCACAGCCAGCCGATAACCATGCCTATCGCCACAATCGCCGTCAGCAGGCAATAAAGAACCACTGGCCCCGCGCTCAACAGAACAGGAGTGACGAACGCCAACAAGCCGCAGGTCAGACGGGCGATACCGACAATCACCCCTTGTGCGGTGGCGCGTAGCATGGTGGGGAATGACTCTTGCGCCCACACTTTCATGATGCCTTCGAAGGCAAATCCTGTGCCGATATTGGTAAACAGCAGGCAGCAGAACCAGGAGAGTGGCGAGAAATTAAACAGTACCGGCACGAAATAACCACCGGACATCATCACCGCGCCAAAAATAAAGAATGGAACCCGTTTTGAGGTATCAACGACGCGCATAAACATCAACCCAGACGCCACGCTCACTGGCAGAATCAACAGCCCCCACAGCGAGTGCGTGCTGACAGAAATGCCCACCACATTTACCGCTACATAAGCCCCAAACTGCCCGCCGGTATTGGCCGCCAGATTGGTGAAGGTATAAAAGATACACAGCGAGATAAACGGCCACAGGTATTTGCCTTCAAGCAGATCGCGCCAGCCGGTTTTCTGCGCCCGCACGGTGGCGATGCCACGACGCAGTTCATCCTTTGCTGCCAACCACAGCGGCGACTCAGGGATAGACCAACGCAGGATCATCAGCACAACCGCCACCAGCCCAACGTGCATATACATGATTTGCGCACCAATCAGCCCCCAGTCGCCGACGATAGCGGAGATCCCCATCGTGGCGCCAATTCCCACCAGCCAGAGTAAATTGGACAAGCCGATAATCTTGCCGCGGTTTTCATCGTTCGCCGCTTCGGAGATAGTCGCCAGAGAGACGGGTAAATCAGCCCCTGTCGCCAGCCCCACCAAGAGTGTGCCCAGCACCAGGAACGGGAAGTTCAAACCAAAGGCCAGCGCCAGCGTGCCGATAAAAATCATCGCCATCGTAATAATAAAAACATTACGACGACCAATACGGTCTCCAAGACGACCGCCACCAAAAGCCCCAGCGGCAATACTCAGCGTTAATAATCCAGATAAAATGCCAATTTGTAGTGCAGTAATACCCATTGTTTTTTGATAAATGACTAAGGCTGTACCACTGGAAACAATAGCCGCCGAATCAATATATGATGCCATTCCAGACACCACCCCAATATACCAGGGGTTAGGTGTTTTATTTTTTGACATAACGATTCCCTTAAATTTACAGATAGTAAGGCGAGAAATAAGCGTATGGCCTACCCCCGTCACGATGGATGGTAGTAATAATTTTTTATTGTTATTAACCTAACAATTAAATCGCTATTAAAACTCGTGAATGAAGTTCACGTTCATGGCTTGGAGGATAATGAAAATACCGTCGATACGATTCAGTCAACCTGATCGCATTCATAAAACCACAACGTGCCGCAATTTCACTGATGGTTTTATCCGTAGTGCGCAGTAATTCTTGAGCTTTTAATACACGATACAACATCTGGAATTTAACCGGAGTATAACCGGTCACTCGCTTAATTAAGCGATACATCGTGCGCCTGGCGACACCGTTATCATCACTCAACACATTCCAGTCCAAATGACGCAAGCTACTGGTCTTGAGCATACGGATCAGGTTGGCTCGCCCTCGCTCATCAGGGCTAAGCGCCTCGGTCTGGCGGTCGCACTGGCAAAGCGTGTTGATGATGTTCAGCAAAGCGACTTCACACAATGAAAAATAGAGCACATCATAGTTACTCTCGTTACGTGAGATTATCTCCTGGCTCAATACCTCAATACGCGCCAGCGCTCCCTGAGTTAACGCCAGCGCGGTAGGCTGTAGAAGTTTTTCTTTTATACAATCGAGCAAATTATCAATGTGCTGTAAAAAATGAAAACTGCGCGGGCGACGAATTAATATATTAATAACCGACAGATTATTAGTTGAAACATAACTATGGGTATCGTTAGCGGTCACTAAAAAAAAGTCACCCTGGCAGATAAAACGAACCAGGTCATTAATAATATGAAACCCGCTACCGCTACGGACAATCACCAGTTCATCAAAATCATGCCCGTGCACACCTTCCATTAATTGGTTATTCATCGAAAAAAGACAAAACGCATGTTGCTCTGAATGAAAAAAATCATTCTCACGTAAAATTCGCATATCTCCCCCGCCGCTATTCGAGTAAAAACACTCGGGATATCGATAAATAACCTACTGACATAATATATTGCCTTGCACTGATAACCATTTAACTGCAATTATTATGACAAGTCTATATATCGCACTGTCACTCAGGCGTAACCTGCTGTGACCTCAGCATCATTTCGGTAAATAACCGCCAAGTTATGGCATAAAAAAGAGGATATACGCCGTGCAGATGAACCCACTTCATCCTGGCATTCAACCGGGTACGAATCATAGTGCAGGGCACATTGTCCCGACTGGCGGCCCAATAACCCTGCGGGATCCACAAAAGCGCCGCGCTCGGTATGCAGCGAGCGAACCCGTTCTGGCAACGTCACCGAAAAAATGGATAGTAAGTAAAGAGAACGATAGGTATCTGTAGGCCGGATAA
>NZ_SZWS01000061.1:68069-85092 GCF_005281245.1 Citrobacter sp. wls826 | reverse complement strand
TAGAATGCCCGGCGGCGAGCGCCTGCCGGGCCAGCAAATAAAAACGCTACGGATCAGAACCCGAGGCTATCCAGCAGGTCGTCAACCTGATCCTGACTTGCCACCACGCCGGCTTTTGAGGTGTCAACCTGCGGGCCGTTAAGCAAGCTTTCGTTTTCACGTTTCGGACGAGCGCCCTGCTCTGGAATGTTTTCCAACAGAACCATCAGCAGCTGACGTTCAATCTCCTGGATAACATCCATCATGCGCTTGATGACCTGACCGGTGAGGTCCTGGAAATCCTGCGCCATCATGATGTCCAGCAGTTGAGCGTTAGTAAAGCTGGTATGCCCTGGCACATCACCCAGGAACTGGCGGGTATCGGTGACCAGTTCACGGGCGTCAGACAGCTCGATCGGATTTTCGAACCATTCATCCCAGCGTTTGGTCAGGTCTTTGGCCCCTTTTTCCATCGCGTCCTGGTGCGGCTGCGAAGCTTCCACACTGTTCAACGCGCGCTCTGCCGCCTGTGCGGTCATCTGCACAACGTAATCGAGACGATCGCGGGCATCGGGAATCGCTTCTGCCGCTTCGGCAATAGCCTGATCCAGCCCCAGTTCACGCAGGCTGTCGCGCAGCATTCGGGTCAAACTGCCGATGCGCGCGATGATGTCCCCGGCTGAATGTTCGTCAGCAGGTTTAATTTGTGGTTGCATCATCATTATCACACCCTCACATGCCCAGTTTCTCAAAGATTTTATTGAGTTTCTCTTCTAGCGTCGCCGCCGTGAACGGTTTCACGACATAGCCACTGGCGCCAGCCTGTGCCGCCGCAATGATATTCTCTTTCTTCGCTTCCGCCGTAACCATCAGCACCGGCAGGGCGGACATTCCGCCATCAGCGCGAATGGTTTTCAGCAGTTCCAGGCCATCCATGTTCGGCATATTCCAGTCGGAAATGACAAAACCAAATCCCCCAGCCTGCAGCTTATTCAGCGCGTCCACGCCGTCTTCGGCCTCTTCAACATTGTTGAAACCCAGTTCTTTGAGCAGGTTACGCACGATGCGACGCATGGTGGAAAAGTCATCCACAACCAAAAACTTAAGCTCTTTATCCGCCATAAAAAATAAACTCCTGATTCAAATACGTATTGCCTGTCCGGCACTGATTTTCGCCAGCATTTGCTGGCTTACCTGGCTAAGATCGACCACTTCGCTTACGCCACCCATATTGATGGCCTCGCGCGGCATGCCGAACACCACACAACTTGCTTCGTTTTGCGCAATGGTCCAGGCACCCGCCTGGTTCATCGCTAACATTCCGGCGGCGCCATCGTTGCCCATACCCGTCAGGATCACTCCCACGGCATTACGCCCCGCATGTTTTGCCACCGAATGGAACAGCACATCCACTGAAGGCCGATGCCGGTTAACCGGTGGACCATCATGAATTTTGATCTGGTAGTTCGCCCCGCTGCGCGCCAGTTCCATATGCTTGTCACCAGGGGCGATATACGCATGCCCTGGAAGCACGCGCTCCCCGTCCTCAGCCTCTTTCACGGTGATCTGACACAGTTTGTTCAGACGCTCGGCGAATGAGCGGGTAAATCCTGGTGGCATATGCTGGGTAATAAGAATACCGGGACTTGAAAGCGGCAATGGCTGGAGTACATGGCGAATTGCCTCTGTTCCTCCGGTTGAGGCGCCAATCGCCAGCAGTTTTTCAGAACTGAGTAACGGCCCCGCTTTCAAGGTCACCTGTGCCGTCATGGGTTTGTGGGCCGCCAGTTTTGCCCGCGACGCGGTGCGGATCTTCTCAGCGATCATTTCGCTGTAGGCCAACATCCCTTCACGGATCCCCAACTGTGGTTTGGTGACAAAATCAATCGCCCCCAACTCCAGCGCCCGCAGCGTGACCTCAGAACCTTTACCGGTCAGCGAAGAGACCATAACCACTGGCATCGGACGCAGACGCATCAGTTTCTCAAGAAAGTCGAGGCCGTCCATGCGCGGCATTTCCACATCCAGCGTCAGGACGTCGGGATTGAATTTTTTGATTAAATCCCGGGCAACCAACGGATCCGGCGCCGTCGCCACCATTTCCATATCACTGTGGCTGTTAATAATTTCGGTCATGATTTGACGCATCAATGCAGAATCATCAACCGATAAAACCCTGATTTTACTCATGCTTTATCCTTACCTGGCGCATGCGCATACACCGTCTGTCCACGCAAGCTAAACTCGCGCACGAGGTTGCTAAAGTTTTCTGAATGACCTGCAAACAGCAGCCCATCTGGTTTAAGAAGTGGAACAAAACGGTGCAAAATGTCCTGCTGCGTCGTTTTATCAAAATAGATCATCACGTTACGGCAAAATATGGCATCGAAGGGGCCTGGCACGTTGTACTGCTTATCCAGTAAATTCACGCTGGAAAATTCAACATGCCCCGCCAGTTCCTGCCGAACGCGTACCAGTCCTTCATGCGGTCCGGTGCCGCGCATGAAATAACGCTGTAGCTGCTGCGGTGACAGCGTCTTTAGCTCATCAAGGCGGTAGATGCCGCTTCTGGCTTTTTCCAGCACTTCGGTATCAATGTCGCTGGCAAAAACACGCCAGCGGCCCGGAGCCATACCTAAGGTATCGGCGAGCGTAATCGCAATGCTGTACGGCTCTTCTCCGGTTGACGCCGCCGCGCTCCAGACACGGTATTCACCACTGCGCCGACGAGCATGATCTGACAGCACTGGAAAATGATGCCCTTCGCGAAAAAACGCGGTCAGATTGGTAGTCAGGGAGTTAATAAAAGCCTGCCACTCAGCACTGTTCTGGTTAGCTTCCAGCATGCTGAGATAGCGACCAAAGTCATCCAGTCCCAGGGTTCGCAGACGGCGGACCAGGCGGTTATAAACCATGTCCCGCTTATGGTCGGCCAGCACGATCCCCGCACGCTGGTAGATTAATTGACATATCCGACGAAAATGCGCGTCAGACAGCGCGAGGCGCTGTGTCATCTGTAACAATAATGACGTTTGCCCAGGGGGCAGAGATGATGTCATAGCGCCTTCTCAATCACATTCAGGATACAACGGGCACAACCTGCGGCTGCGCCAATTCTTGTTTTGCTACGGTTTGCTCTTCAAGCTTAAAAAATGCGACACAGGCAGAAAGATTATCGGCCTGCATGGCAAGTTGTCCGGTGGCGGATGCGGCTTCTTCCACCAGCCCGGCGTTTTGCTGCGTCACAGAGTCCATCTGGCTGACGGCCTGCGCCACCTGCTCGATGCCTCTGCGCTGTTCATCAGAAGCAGAGGCAATCTCGCCCATGATGTCGTTAACCCGGGTAACCGAGCTGACAATTTCCGTCATGGTGCGCGCTGCCATATCAACCAACTGCGAGCCCTGATGCACTCGGGTGACAGACTCCTCAATGAGACCCTTAATTTCTTTCGCCGCCTGTGCGCTACGGCTTGCCAGATTGCGCACTTCGCCCGCAACCACGGCAAAACCACGCCCCTGCTCACCCGCGCGAGCGGCCTCAACCGCAGCATTCAGCGCGAGGATATTGGTCTGAAAGGCAATGCTGTCAATCACGCCGATGATGTCGCCAATTTTCTGCGAGCTCGCGGAAATCTCATGCATTGTGCTGGCGACCCGGGACGTCTGTTCGCCGCCTTTATGCGCTGTATCTGCCGCACTTTTGGCAATTCCTGACGCCTGGCGCGCGTTATCCGCATTCTGTCCTACGGTGGCGGTCAGTTGTTCCATGCTGGCTGCCGTTTGCGCCAGCGCGGCCGCCTGCTGTTCAGTGCGCGAAGACAAATCGTTATTGCCCATCGCGATTTCTGAAATACCGCTATGCATGGCTGAGCTGCCCTGGCGTACTTCGCTTACCGTTTCACGCAGTGCCTGCTGCATCTTCTTCAGACTGGCAAAAATGGCTGAGATCTCATTGCGCCCATAAACCGCTACCGGCCGGGCCAGATTACCCGCGGCAATGCTGTCGAAATGACTGCCCACGATAGCCAGCGGCTGGACAATCATCTTGCGTGACCAGTACAGCGCACCGCTGGTGAGCAGTGCCGCCAGTACCACCATGGTGGCGAAAATCACCCCCGACATATGGTAATTTCGCTGGCTCTGCTCTCCTGCCGTTTGCAACACGCGATCGATGTTGCTCTGCCACGCATTCACATTTGCATCAAAAGCATCCTGAGCAGCCTGCACCGGCGCGGTCAGAAAATCTGACAACTGATTGTTTTCAAGCCAGGTGGCCTGATGCGCAAGAGCGCTGTGCCATTGGCTGAAAGTTTTCTCCGTTGCGCCAAACAGCGCCTTTCCTTGTGCCGTCGTATCCGATGTCGCCATAAAGCGTTTAAACATCAATTCAGACTGCGCCAGGCTATCACGTGCGAGGGTCATCAGCGTGTTGATATCCTCTGGCGGATAGCTCAGGGCGGTCAGCGTCCCTGCCTTATTAAGGGCCGTACTGGCCTGTAATAACACAGCGCGGGTTTGGGCCAGCGCAGCGCGTTGCTGATTACTTCGTTCGACCTGATTCAGGTTCTGAAAACCGTCCCGAAATGCCCAGAAGGACAAGCCATTACTGCCAATCTGCAAAACACCGCAGAGGATTAAAATCAAAAACAGCGTGGTCGAAATTCGAATACGATTAAACATCAACGCTCCCATTGGGCGGCACTGGCCGCGGTTTAACTATCAGTCAAAATGTTTCCCAATTCGTATCTTGCTCATTGTTCTGGCGCGGATAGGATGCGGCCGCCGTTGCAGGTAATCGTGTATCGCGCGGCTTAGCCGACGCCGGACGTGACGCAAGGCGGAAAGTCGACACCGACTGCGTCAGGCGGCTGGCCTGTTCTTCAAGAGCAGCGGCAGCGGCAGCCGATTCCTGTACCAACGAGGCGTTCTGCTGCGTAACGCGATCCATCTCGGATACCGCGAGCGCCACCTGATCAATCCCCCGGCTTTGCTCGTCGGAGGCCGAGGCAATCTCGCCCATAATGTCGGTCACCCGCGTTACGGCATTTACGATGTCGTTCATCGTTTCGCCTGCGCTTTCTACCAATACGGACCCGGTATCCACTCGGGAAACCGAATCCTCAATCAACGCTTTGATCTCTTTCGCTGCCTGCGCACTGCGACTTGCCAGATTACGCACTTCGCCCGCAACCACAGCAAAGCCACGGCCTTGTTCACCGGCACGCGCCGCTTCAACCGCCGCGTTCAGTGCGAGAATGTTGGTCTGAAAAGCAATACCATCAATAACGCTGATGATGTCGGCGATTTTCTTCGAGCTATCGGCGATTTCGTGCATGGTGTTCACCACGCTATCAACCACTTTGCCGCCATGCTGTGCGGTATCGGAGGCGCTTTTCGCCAGTTGCGAGGCCTGACGCGCGTTGTCCGCATTTTGCTTCACGGTTGCGGTCAACTGTTCCATGCTGGCTGCGGTCTCTTCCAGCGCAGAGGCCTGCTGTTCAGTACGAGATGAAAGGTCGGTGTTCCCGCTGGCAATTTCGCTGGTCCCGGAATAAATCGCATCAGAACCTTCACGCACCAGGGTGACGGTTTCCGTCAGCGAGCGCTGCATATGATCAACCGTACTGGCCAGCTCGCCGATTTCATTACGACCGCTGACGGCCAGGGTCGCGGTCAGGTTACCGCTGGCGATTTCCCGAATATGGGCAATGACGCGAGACAGAGGATTAAGCAGGGTATGGCGGATGCCGTACCACACCACCACCAGAATCAGCACCAGCACTACGGCCAGCACACCAAGCTGCCATTGGGCGAAATGGTAATCCCGCGCACTTTTATCGAATGCCTGAGCGTAAAGCTTTTCGCTAACGCTGGCGTACTTGCCCAGCGCCTCACCGAGCGCGTTTTGCATTCCCTGAGTCGGTTGCGCGAAATAGGCATCCATATTGCCGTTCTCCAGAAACTGAACCAGTTCGGTTAAGGCCGCATGGTACTGCTGATATTTCTCCTCAACGTTGCCGCTGGCTTCTGCCATCTCGGGTAACGGTGTGATGTTTTTAAATTTTGCGTAATGTGTTTCGGCCTGCGCCAACGATGCTTTCGCATTCTTCAGCAGATCGTTTTTCGCGCTGCTTTGCTGGTTGGACGCGTCCATCATCATGCGAGCAGAAGAACGGCTTAAATTGATACGTGTTTGCAGCATCAGATCCCATGTTGAGGTGAGTTCACTTTGCTGCTGTCGAAGATCGTTAGAAATAACAAAACTTTGCTGATTCTGCTGCAATGAAGAAAACAACAGACCACCGGAAACAAGCTGTAGCAGTGCGAAAACCCCCAGCACCATCATCAGCATTGTGACAACGCGGATACGGTTAAACATAAGGCACCTTCCTGAAAACGAGTTATCAACGTTATCGGCAGTCGCTGAGATAACTTTACGTTTGCGAAAAGGAAATCCTGAAGGGACGTGAAGCCTCGCGGAAGGAAGGTAAGACGGGTGAACGGCAACCACAAATCATTCACATAAAAACGTCACAATTATCATGTGAATAACATTCAAATTTATCTGTGGGCGCGGTCATATTGGATGAAATAGTCATTATTTCGTGACCAGGATCACAAATACATATCCTCTGCACCACAACAAAATGGATAAAAAATTAAAAAAAGTTGTATCAGCTGGCGCTTTAATTCAATTTATATGATGAATACTTAGTTACCAATTAATAAATATAAAAAATGAGTAACCGAACAATAAATGTTAAATCCTTACTGAGGGCTTTTTAGTGGCAAATGCAAACAAACTCACGTTGTTTATCGTGATCTTCATGCTGGCGGGGATCCTGTCAGGGGCGGTGATCCACTCTTATGCCGCCCCCGGCGTAGTGACCGCCTGGGCCGATAATATTACGCTTCTCACCGACATCTTTTTGCGCCTGATTAAAATGGTGATCGCACCTTTAGTATTCAGCACCCTGACCGTCGGTATTATGCGCCTGGGGGAAACGTCCACCATCGGGCGCGTAGGCGGCAAAGCGATGATCTGGTTTATCAGCTCTTCCATACTGTCTATTCTAGTCGGTCTGTTTGTGGTTTCTCTTGAGCAACCCGGCAGCGGGCTGAACCTGGCGATCCCGCTGGAAGCCACTGATACCGGCCTGGCCGTGAGCGGCATGAGCCTGAAAGGTTTCCTGACTCACACCATCCCAACCAGCATAGCCGGGGCGATGGCCAACAATGAGATCCTGCAAATTGTGGTGTTCTCGATGTTCTTCGGTATTGGTGGCGCATCCCTTGGTGAGAAATTCAATGCCCCGCTGGTTGCCGCGCTGGATGTGGTCTCCCACATTATGCTGAAGGTGACTGGCTACGTGATGTACGTTGCGCCGCTGGCCATTTTCGCCGCCATTTCCTCCGTTATCTCCACCCAGGGTCTGGGGATCCTGCTTAACTATGCGTCGTTCATCGGCGGCTACTATGTGGCTATTTTGCTGACCTGCCTGGTTCTGCTGGCGGTCGGTTATGTCATGCTGAAAAAAGAGGTTTTTCGTCTGGTAAGCATGCTGAAAGATCCGGTTCTGGTCGCATTTACTACCAGTAGCTCGGAAGCCGCCTATCCGAAAACGCTGGAGCAATTAACCAAATTTGGTTGCTCGCCCAACATCGTGTCATTTGTATTACCTATCGGTTATTCATTTAACCTGGTCGGCTCGATGGTTTACTGTTCATTTGCCTCAATGTTTATCGCGCAGGCCTATAACATTCACCTCTCCTTTGCAGAAATCACCGTCCTGATGCTGACGCTGATGCTGGCGTCAAAAGGGATTGCCGGCGTGCCGCGTTCTGCGCTGGTGGTGCTGGCAGCAACCATTCCGAGCTTTAATATTCCGGTTGCCGGGATTCTGTTACTGATGGGTATTGACCACTTCCTGGATATGGGACGTTCAGCAATCAACGTATTAGGTAACGGGATTGCAACGGCGATGCTGGCACAAGATGAGGGTTTACTGGAAGAAGAACCGGAGCTGGTTGAGCGGGAAGCGTAAAGGGAAATCTGCCGGATGTGCTACGCGTATCCGGCCTACAACAGCAATCATTGTAGGCCGGATAGGGTATAGCGGTTACGCGACGTGACTGGCGGCAATATCCAGCAGCGCCATTTCTTCGCTATTGAGCAGCTTCTCAATGTTAACCAGGATCAGCATCCGGTCACCCAGAGCCCCCAGTCCCGTCAAGTATTCCGTCGACAGCGTTACGGCAAATTCCGGTGCCGGACGGATTTGATCCGTTGTCAGCGACAGCACATCCGAGACGCCATCGACCACAATCCCGACCACCCGCTGGCCCAGATTCAACACAATCACCACGGTGTTTTCGTTGTAATCCACATCGCTCTGGCTAAACTTCACGCGCAGGTCAACAATCGGCACAATCACACCGCGCAGATTGGTGACACCTTTGATAAACGCAGGCGTGTTAGCAATACGCGTCACCTGATCGTACCCACGGATTTCCTGCACTTTCAGGATATCGATACCGTACTCTTCATCCCCCAGCGTAAACACGAGGAATTCCTGACCTGACGGTTCGCCGGCCAGTTTAGTTACATTACTCATACCGGTCATATTATTCCCTTCTCACTCAATCAGGCGGCTGTGATCGCCACACGTTGTTCGCGGTTTAATCCCTGCAATGCAGAGACATCGACAATCAGCGCGACGCTGCCGTCGCCGAGGATCGTTGCTGCAGAAATACCTGGCACTTTGCGGTAGTTGCTTTCCAGGTTTTTGACGACCACCTGGTGTTGACCAATTAACTGATCGACCAGCAGCGCGTAGCGACGCCCTGCACTTTGCAAAATCACCACAATACCTTGAGTCGCTTCGGTTTTTGCGCCTTCAACCTCAAAGACTTTCCACAGCTCAACCAGCGGTAAATATTCGCCACGCACTTCCAGCACGCGCTCTCCTCCGGCCAGCGGATGGAGATCTTCTTCGCGCGGTTGCAGTGATTCCATAACGGCATTCAGCGGCAGAATAAAGACTTCGTCGGCCACGCGCACGGACATGCCGTCGAGGATCGCCAGCGTCAGCGGCAGCAGAATTCGGATAGTCGTCCCCTGTCCCTGTTTGGACTGGATCTCAACATGGCCCCCCATCTCCTGGATATTTCGCTTCACCACATCCATACCCACGCCGCGGCCAGAGACATCCGTCACCTGTTCAGCAGTCGAGAAGCCCGGAGCGAAGATCAGCATACCGACTTCGTCATCGCTCATGTTTTCGTGGATCGGCATCCCCTGGGAGATAGCTTTGGCGAGGATTCGTTCACGGTTCAGACCGGCGCCATCATCGGTGACTTCAATACAGATATTCCCGCCCTGGTGCTCCGCGGAAAGCGTCAGATTACCGATTGGGCTTTTCCCGGCTTCAAGGCGTTTTTCCGGCAGTTCAATACCGTGATCGAGGCTGTTACGCACCAGGTGCGTCAACGGATCGATGATGCGTTCAATCAGGCTCTTGTCGAGTTCGGTTGAGCTTCCCACCTGTGTCAGTTCGACCTGTTTACCCAGCTTACCGGCCAGGTCACGCACCAGACGCGGAAAACGGCTGAACACATACTCCATGGGCATCATACGAATCGACATCACCGACTCTTGCAAGTCGCGGGCGTTACGTTGTAACTGACCCATACTGGTGATGAGATCGCCATGATTGACGGGATCCAGTTCGTTAGAACGTTGTGCCAGCATAGACTGGGTGATGACCAACTCACCGACCAGGTTAATGAGCTGATCGACCTTCTCAACCGCTACGCGGATGCTGGTCGACTCGCTGGCACGGGCGGGTTTGTCGCGTTCCGCGCGTCCGTTTGGCGCTTCACTGGCGGCGGCTTTTGCCGCTGGCGCAACGGCAACCGGCTGCGGCTTCGCGACAACGGCTACCGTTTCTGCTTCAGCTTCAGCTTCAGCTTCAGTTTCAACGGCTGCGGGCGCTGCGCTGACGGTTTCGAATTCAATCTGATCAGCTTCAATCACAAAGCACAGCACCGCGATGATGTCATCTTCCGCGAGGTTGCCATCAAGCGTTGCTGACAACGTGTCGCTCCCTTTCACCACATCGGTTAAGGTCGCCAGGTTCCCCAGCTCCTCTTCCAGTAAATCCACTTCATTGGCTTTCAGGCGCGTGAGAATAATGCGTTTCTTGCTCTCTTCGCTTGCGGACTCAGGCTGTGCAACCGCCTCTTCCTGCATTGCAGCGCTGTCAACAACGCTCAGTTTTGCGGTGTTGACGACTGCCGGTGCGGTTTCACCTTTCGCTTCGAGCGCTAGCTGTCGTAACGCATTACAAATGTACTCAAAGCTGGCGGCATCCGGCTCCTCTGAGTTTTTATAGGCGTCGAGCTGTTCCTGCATAATATCTTTCGTTTCCAAAAACAGGTTGATAATGTCGGCATTGAGCTGCATCTCGCCACGCCGCGCTTCATCCAGCAGGTTTTCCATCAGATGGGTCGTTTCCTGCAAAATGGTAAAGCCGAAGGTGCCCGCCCCGCCTTTTATCGAGTGCGCAGCACGAAAAATTGCATTCAGCTGTTCGGAATCCGGGGCTTCAGGAACCAAATCAAGCAGGTGTTGCTCCATGTCAGCCAACAGTTCGTCAGCTTCATCAAAAAATGTTTGATAAAAATCGCTTATATCCATGCTCACGCTATCACCTCGGATTGGCTGGTGGCGATGTGGGAACGCTTGCCGGCGGGAGTTCCGCTGGCTGTTGTAAGACACTTACCGGCTCATTCTGGCTTTCAGCGTTTTCATGCAAAATGGCCTCTTCCGCCTGCTTATTGAGAACCAGCAGGCTAATACGGCGGTTGATAGCGTCTTCAGGACCGCGATCGCTCAGACGCATCGTGGCGGCCATACCTACCACACGTAATACTTTTCCATCATCCAGACCGCCGCTAACCAGTTCGCGACGCGACGCGTTAGCGCGATCGGCGGACAACTCCCAGTTGCTATACCCTTTTTCACCATTGGCGTAAGGGTAATCATCCGTATGGCCGGAAAGGCTGATTCGATTAGGAATGCCGTTAAGCACTGGCGCTATGGCTCGCAGGATATCGCGCATATACGGTTCCACCTCAGCGCTACCGGTTTTAAACATCGGGCGATTCTGACTGTCGATAATCTGTATCCGCAGCCCTTCCTGAACTAAATCAATTTTCAAATGCGGGCGCAGCGCACGCAGTTTGGGGTCAGATTCAATCAACTGATCGAGATCGCCGCGAAGTTTGCTCAAGCGGCTTTGTTCCATGCGTTTTCTCAGATCATCGATATTCGGCTGCTTGTTCACCTCTCCCTGCTGCTGGGTGTAATCATCCCCGCCGCCTGGAATTGGACTTTGGCTATTCGAAATACGATTTCCCCCGGTTACCGCAGTAGCCAGCGGCGTACGGAAATATTCGGCAATCTGGATCAATTCTTTAGGGCTAGAGATGGAAATGAGCCACATCACCAGAAAGAAGGCCATCATCGCGGTCATAAAATCGGCGTAGGCGATTTTCCACGAACCATGCGCCCCACCACCGTGACCTTTATGCTTGCGTCGCTTTACAACGATAATGGGATGGGCCTGATTTTTCATGCGTCCTCGGTCGTCTGCTGCGCAGTTGGATTTCTCACCGCACGAACATGCTCTTCCAGTTCGATAAACGATGGACGTTCGCTGGAATACAGAGTCTTACGACCAAATTCGACGGCAATTGGCGGCGCGTAACCATTCAGATTGGAGAGCAGAGTTATCTTCACACACTGCATCATTTTGGTGGTTTCAGCGCTTTTCTGGCGCAGAACGCTGGCAAGCGGAGAAATAAATCCATAGGCCAGTAAAATACCGAGGAATGTCCCTACCATGGCATGTGCAATCAGCGAACCCAGTTCAGCCGCCGGACGATCGGCAGAAGCCAGCGCATGGACAACCCCCATGACCGCCGCCACGATCCCGAACGCCGGTAATGAATCCCCCACCATCGCCAGACTGTTGGCCGGGACTTCGGCCTCACTTTCGTGAGTCTCAATCTCTTCATCCATCAGCGCTTCAATTTCAAACGTGTTCATGTTGCCGCTGATGATCAGACGCAGATAATCGACAATGAAATCAAGCATCACGGCATCAGCAAGAATGCGCGGATAGCTGGCGAAAATTTCACTCTCTTTGGGGTTTTCGATATCGCGTTCAAGCGAGAACATGCCCTGCTGACGTGACTTGGCCATCAGGCGATACAACAGCGCCAGCAGATCCATATACATCGCTTTGGTGTATTTTGAACGACGAAAAAGCATCGGGATGGCTTTCATCGTCCCCTTAATGGCTTTCCCGTTATTGCCGACGATGAATGCCCCAATACCCGCGCCACCGATAATCACCAGCTCAGCCGGTTGATAGAGTGCCCCAAGGTGTCCGCCGGTCATCATGTAACCGCCGAAAACTGTACCAATAACAACCAGGTAACCTAATAAGATAAGCACGACATCATCCTTTCGCAATTGACTATGACAGGATGCGCAGTCGGGCAGTTAACTCGAGGTCAGGACAAAAAAAAGCAGCGGTAATCGCTTACCGCTGCTGGAGTGTTTGTCCACACCGTATCAGTTAAACAGCCTGTTCGATCTGTTCATCCAGCAGTTGTGGAATAATATCGGCAGCATTCTGGGAAAGTTTACGTCTTTTTACGGCGCGTGATGGCGGTTGGCATAAACTGCAGGCAAAGCTGCCTGCGGGTTGGTGAGCGTGGGTAATAAAATTCCCACCGCAGCAATTGCATCGGGACAACTCCAGCAATCCGCTGTCGACAAAACGCACCAACGTCCATGCGCGAGTTAACGCCAGCAGTGGCCCTTCTTCTGGCTGCGGGCACTGCTCAAGGTATAAACGATACGCTTTGATCACGGCATCCACGCCGCTGCACAAACCAGTTTTGAGCAGGAATTGCCATGCGTTGCAAAACATCGAAGCATGAATGTTTTGTTCCCACGTCATAAACCAGTCGGTGGAGAAAGGCAGCATCCCTTTTGGCGGAGGGCTGCCGCGTAATTCTTTATACAGCTTGATAAGTCGGCCACGGCTTAATTGCGTTTCGCTTTCCAGCATTTGCAAACGGGCGCCCAATGTGATTAATTCCATCGCTAGCTGGATATCACGCGCTTCCTGAACAATGCTTTTTTCGCTCATCATCAAGCCCTTTTCTTGCGCGCTGCTTCATCGATGTCGCTTAACAGTCGCGTTGAAAGCATGATACCGGTATGAATTTGCTGAAGATCGTCAACGCGGGAGTCTTGCGTCAGGCGAGTAACGGTCTGGTGATCGTCGAAACGGAAATGACAGACCAGTTGGTTTGTTTCAGCCAGTTTGACCATTTGTGGTAGTGTTAATGTTGCCAACGTGTCCGCCATTTCTTCGCTGATACCAAGGCGAAACATCGCAGATGCTTTGTCCTGAACGATCAAACGCTGTGCAAGCAATAAATATGACAAATTGATGTCATAGATGTGTTTCAGCAACTCGGATGTATGCATTATTTGCATCCATAATAACCAACATTGTTTTCATGCGGTGAAACCGCACCCCGTGATGTCGCCGGGAAGGCCCGGTAAAAAAAAGCAAAAGGTCAAATACATAGCAGCGTGACGGCACTTACGCGTTGTCTAAACATTCCCTTTTCAGAAAGCCGCGCCCCTTACAAGCTCACATCAATTCTTACAAATGTCTAAGATTTTTCCTAATTCGACGCAACTCTACCCGCCGCCCGTTACACATACAACGTAGCTATGCTGCGAATTTGAAGAATATGTGACATAGATCACATAAACCAGCTAAACACTTAACATAAATCCATCAGCACAGCTTTTACTTTGCTTATTTTTTAATCTCAAGTTCGCCATTTCAATTCCTGACATACGAATATTCTTGCAATAAAAGCGAATAGTATTTTGTTCACAAACGTTAATATCACCTTGTGAAATAGCGAGCTTGATCACATATTTAATGTAAAACACTATTTTAATTAAATCCTTTATAAACAATGACTTAAATATTAAGGGTGATTAATTAATACCGGGTAGTGATAACCCGTTAAATGTTAACTTATGTTAATTTTTAATTAACACATTGTTTTCATTAGCGGTGAGTTTTACTTAAGTAAGCTGAACGTATTTCCAAGTTATATGACGCAATTATTCTATTTATAAGAATAATTAATGAATAAGCATGATGACATTCACACTATCCGGGAAGGAAACGTTGCAGTATGGAGTAAGCCGAGCAATGCTGAGAAACCCTCTCATAATTCTTGAAAAAAGGAGCGAGTTATGAGCTATACACACATTCTTGTGGCCGTTGCCGCCACCCCTGAAAGCCAGCAGTTGTTAGCCAAGGCGGTTTCAATCGCTCGCCCTGTCAACGCTCGTATTAGCCTGATAACCCTGGTCTCAGACCCTGAACTGTATAATCAGTTTGCAGCACCTATGCTGGAGGACCTGCGTGAAGTGATGCAAGAGGAGACTCAGGATTTTATCGACAAGCTCAGCAAAGAAGCACAGTACCCCATTGAGCATACCTTTATTACCTATGGGGCACTGAATGAACATATTCTGGATGTATGCCGTAAACACGCGGTCGATCTGGTCATTTATGGCAACCATAACCACAGCTTCTTTTCGCGCGCATCCTGCTCAGCAAAAAGCGTGATCGGTGCCAGCCACGTGGATGTTCTGCTGGTTCCACTGGCTGGAGATTGACCTGCGTTTTCTGAGCGTTACGCCAGTTTAGTGCAGGGAGAAACGTTGTCTGGCAATGGCTGTTTACTCTGACGTTGGATAACTTTTTCCAGATCGCAAATGAACCTCGCCTGCCAGTTATCGATATCGTTTTTAATGATAGTTTCGAGCATCTCAGCGTGGCGGGAGATACGCTCAGCAAGCGGCATCGTCAGAGCCTGGTTTAATGCGCCAGCCACTTCGTCGCGGTCATAAGGATTAACAATAAGCGCGGCAGTTAGCTCATTCGCGGCCCCGGCAAATTGCGATAACACCAGCACGCCGGGGTTGGCAGGATCCTGCGCGGCCACGAATTCTTTCGCGACCAGGTTCATACCATCTCGCAGCGGCGTCACCAGCCCTACATCAGAGTAGCGGAAGATTTTCATCAGCAATTTACGATCAAAGTACTGGTTCAGATAATAGAGCGGCGTCCAGCCCAACTGCCCATATTTACCGTTAATCCTCCCCGCTTCAGTCTCCAGTTGGTGCCGAATATCCTGGTAGGCCTGCACCTCTTCACGCGAAGTTGGCGCTATCTGGGTGTAGCGAATTTTACCGTGGTGCTGCGGATAGTGTTCCAGCAAAGCCTCATAGGCCTGAAAGCGCTCCGGCAAACCCTTAGAATAATCCAGACGCTCAACGGAGAAGATATTCTGCACATTTTTGAGTTCTGCTTTCAGTTGCGCCAGCTTCGGCGGCAAAGGTCCGGAAGCCTGGCGGGCGATCTCATCCGGCTCAATACCGATGGGATAGACCTGGGTACGAAACGCTTTTCCCCATGCACGGTGGTGCTGCTCGCTCTGAGTGGTTACCTGAGTCTGGGCTGCCAGACAATCCAGAAAAGCCTGACGATCGTTCTCGGTCTGGAAACCGAGTAAATCAAAATCACACATCTGCTCAAGTAGCATCTGATGTGGGGGTAAGGCATTAAAGATTTCCGGCGTCGGAAAAGGGATGTGCAGGAAAAAACCGATACGGTTATTCACGCCGCGTTTACGCAGTTCGCTGGCAAACGGCAACAGATGGTAATCATGAACCCAGATTATGTCGTCATCGTTGAGCAGCGGCAGCAGTTTATCTACCAGCAAGGCATTCACCCGCTGATAGCCCTCCCATGCAGGACGCTGAAACTGCACCAAATCGAGGCGATAATGAAATGCAGGCCATAAAACCGCATTAGAAAACTGGCAGTAATACTCTTCGTAATCCTGTTCACTCAAATTAAACGAAGCCCAGGTAATGTTGCCACGCGTGACTTTTTTTAATGGTTTGTCCTCATTACCCGTGTCGCCACTCCAGCCAAACCACAGGCCACCAGCAGCCTTCAACGCGCCAAGCACACCGACGGCAAGCCCACCTGCGCTCCCTTTGTCATCGGGTGAGGCGATACGATTAGATACTACGACTAAACGACTCATAGCCACCTCTTCTGTTATTCGTTGCTTTCGATTCTTGCTGCGAAGAGTTAATTTGTTCCAGCCAGTGCCAGACATCACTCACGCCATCCAGACGCCATGTCGCCTGCGTCGCTCCATTCCCCACCTTCACGGAAATGCCCCCAGCGCGATTAACCACGCCAAATCCTGTTTCGTCCGTCAAATCGTCACCAAAAAAAACGGGGACCCGTCCGGCAAAAGGTGCTTCCTGCATAAATGCGGCAATTGCGTCGCCTTTGTTCGTACCCTTTGGTTTTATCTCCACAACGCATTTTCCGTGCTGTAAAGCCAACTGCGGCCATCTGAGCGTGATGCGCTCAGCCAGATTAATTAGCGCCGCTTCATGTTCCGGGGCCTGGCGATAGTGCAGTGCGAACGCCATCCCTTTTGCTTCAAGCGTTGTACCCGGCATCGTCGCCAAGGCGGTACTTAATAGCTCTCCTGCTTCGCGCTCTATTGCCGCAGCCAGGCGCACTATATGAGTTTGACCATTGATGTCACGGCGCTCTGCCCCATGCACTCCGGCGAGCGGAAAACGAAAGGGAGTGGTAAGCGCGTCAAGCTCAACCATCGAGCGCCCTGAAATCAATGCCAGCGCACCCGCATTATGCGTCGCCAACTGATGTAATAACTGCAGGATTGTCTGAGGGACAACGACCTGGTCTGGATAAGGTTTGATCTCAGCCAGCGTCCCATCGAGATCAAAAAAATAAGCACAGTTTGCAGATTGTTCAGGGGGTAAGATCAGTGATGCTGTCACCCGGTTATCCTCCTCATCATGGTCTGTACGCCGCGC
>NZ_SZWS01000061.1:61037-67956 GCF_005281245.1 Citrobacter sp. wls826 | reverse complement strand
GCCGGGTAGCGGCTGGCGATGAGCTAAAGCTAGACTAAAAAGTTGGGGTTAAAATCATCAAACAGTACGCTTCGCTTTTTGCTTGTAACGGTCGAAGATCACCGCCGCCAGCAGGATCAGACCACGTACGACATACTGTGCGAACGGAGAGATGTTCAGCAGGTTCATTGCATTCTCAACCGTTCCCAGAATCAACACCCCGGCTACCACATATGAGATTTTTCCGATGCCGCCTTTAAGCGAAACGCCCCCTAACACGCACGCGGAAATCACGATCAGCTCATAGCCGATTGAGGTCATTGGCTGGCCGCTGGTCATACGTGATGCGAGGATAATCCCGGCGATGGCGGATACCAGCCCGGACAGAATAAAGATAATAATTTTGGTACGAACGACCGGAACCCCAGCCAGACGTGCCGCCTCTTCATTCCCCCCAATGGCCAGCGTGTTACGACCAAACGTGGTTTTATTGAGCAGTAAGCCAAAAACGATGAAACAGACGACCGTGATCCAGATAGGTGCCGGCAGACCAAACCAGTTGGCGTAGCCGAGAGTGAAGAAGCGCTCGTCTTCAATCCCTACCGCCTTACCGTCGGAAATAATGTAGGCCAGACCACGCACAATCTGCATCGTCGCAAGGGTCGTGATCAGGGCGTTAATTTTCAGCCGCGCAATCACGAACCCATTCACCAGACCACATAGAATACCGAGCAGTAGCCCGGCAGCCACGCCAATCCACAGGCTTTCGGTCATATTAATGACCACGGCTGTAGTAACCCCGGCGCAGGCAATCACGGAGGCAACGGACAGGTCGAAGTCACCGGATGCCAGGCAAAACAGCATCCCACACGCGACCATACCCGACATCGATACCGCCAGCCCCAGCCCCTTCATGTTGATGAAAGTGGCAAAGTTAGACACAAAGAGGGAACAAACCAGGAACAGCGCGGCGAACACGACCAGCATCCCGTATTGATCCCAAATGCGACCAAGATTTAGCGCCGACTTTGCAGCACCTGAACCCGATGTTGAAACGGAAGACATCATTCTCTCCTTATTCAGGCTACAGCCTGGCTAACTTTTGGCATAGCAAGGCTTAACGCCTGGCGCTCATCCGCCTGTTCATGAAGTAACTCACCGGCAATTTCGCCTTCTCTCATCACCACAATACGGTCGGCGACACCGAGCACTTCTGGCAGATCGCTGGAAGCAAACAGCACGGCCACGCCGCGCGCCGCGAGGGCATAAATCACGTTATAAATTTCATGCTTGGCGCCCACATCAATACCGCGTGTAGGTTCGTCCAGCAAAATCACTTTCATCTCTTCCGATAACCAACGGCCGAGAATAGCCTTCTGTTGATTACCCCCGGAGAGGTTCATAATCAGTTGCTCCGCGCCCGGCGTTTTAATATTGAGCGAGCGAATATGGTGATCGGCATTGGTCTCTTCCCAGCCGTTGTTGATCACGCATCCGCCCAGAACATGTTTACGACGGGCACTGATGTTGATGTTGTTACGCACCGAATGGACCGGAATGATCCCTTCAGCCTTGCGATCTTCCGGGCACAGCATCATCCCCGCTTCAATGGCGTGGCTCGGTTTACGGATATCAATAGGCTGTTCATCGATAAACACCTGGCCTGCCGTGATACGCGTGCCGCCAAACAGACCTTTCATTAATTCGCTACGTCCGGCGCCCACCAGTCCAAACAATCCAACAATTTCACCACTGCGCACTGATAAACTGATCGGGGTACGCACGCCTGGGGCTTTGACTTCATGCAAACGCAGGCGCTCTGCACCATAAGGTCTGGATTTCCAGCCATAAATATCACCGAGGTCGCGCCCGACCATCGCCTGCACCAGCGCGTCGTGATCGACCTGCTGCATATCCGTGAACGTTTTGACGTAATGACCATCTTTAAACACGGTGATGGCATCGCTAAGGGCAAAGATCTCCTCCATACGGTGCGAAACGTACAGAATGATGCGCCCTTCGTTGCGTAGCTCACGGATGACGCGAAACAGATTCTCAATCTCGCGCGCTGAAAGGGAGCTGGTCGGTTCATCAAACGCGATAATTTTGGCGTTGCGCGCCAGCGCTTTCGCAATCTCCACCATCTGCCATTGCCCAATGGAGAGGTATTTCAACGGCGTATCGGGATCGATATCCATGCCCAGATGCTTAAGCTGGAGACCCGCTTCATAGTTCAGCAGCGAGCGGTTCACAATCCCGCCTTTGTGCGGCATCTGCCCTAAATAAATATTCTCGGCAACGGTCATTTCCGGGACGAGATGCAGCTCCTGGTAAATAATGGCAACACCGGCGTTCAGCGCGGCATTGGTGTCCGCAAACGAAACCTCTTGTCCACGGATCGCCAAAGATCCCGTCGTTGGCGCATAGTTGCCGCTGAGAATTTTTAATAGTGTTGATTTCCCGGCGCCATTTTCGCCCATCAGCGCATGCACCTGACCGGCATAGCAGTCGAAACTGATATCCGTGAGCGCTTTAACGCCGGGGAACGTTTTGCCAATGCCGCGAAATGAGAGATACGGGGTAGACTGTTGCATAACGTCTCCGTGAGTCAGATCTTTATGCCGGATAGCGGCTTTGCCTTATCCGGCCTACTGAGTACGCAATTCGTAGGCCGGATAAGACGCGTTGGCGTCGCATCCGGCATTTGTGTTATTTACCGCCTAAGCCTTTCTTCGCCAGTTCTTCTTTAAAGTTATCGCGGGTAATCAGCACCACATCCGTCACTTCAGTAAACGCCGGTGGCTCTGCACCTTTCGTTACCCAGTTGTAGAGCATCTCACTTGATTTGTAGCCGTGAACGTCCGGGCTTGGCAGGAGTGAACCGTAGAACCCGGTCGCTTCGCCTTTGGAAAGTTCGCTCACGGCATCAACGCCGTTGATGCCGATACCAATCACATTCGGCGCTTTGAAGCCCTGCCCTTCGGTCGCACGTACGCCGCCCAGCACGGTGTTGTCGTTCATGCCAACAATCAGCCAGTGTTTGACTTCAGGGTGCTGAACCAGCATGGAGTTAGCGGCATCGAATGCCCCGGGGATGTCATTCGATTTAGTGGGGACCTGGTAGATCTGTTTTTCCGGGAAGCCTGCGGCTTTAAGCGCTTCCATTGAACCCGATGTACGGCGACGCGCGGTATCGAGTTCATTCGCGGTAATGGCCATTACGGCTGTGGATTTCACATCCCAACCGCGCTTTTGCATCTCCTTATACAGCTCCTGGCCCTGGCGCTCACCAATTTTGGTTGCAGCCATCATCACCAGCGGCACGGTATCCATCGGCTTACCTTTGGCGTTAGCAAACTGGTCATCGACGGCAATGACTTTCATATCGTAGCCACGCGCCTTGGCCATAATGGCAGGCCCGAGTTTGGGGTCCGGCGTACAAATCACAAACCCTTTTGCGCCACTTGCAGCCAGGCTGTCGATGGCGTTAAGGGTCTTCTCACCATCCGGGACGGCAATTTTAATCACCTCAAAGCCAAGGTCTTTACCGGCTTTATCGGCAAATTTCCATTCAGTCTGGAACCACGGTTCTTCCGGTTGTTTGACCAGGAAACCGAGCTTCATGGATTCAGCGATAGCGGATTGTGACATAATGGCAGCCAGACCGATGGCAGCCAGCGCTTTAGTGAATTTGTGCATGGTTAACTCCAGCTTTAACGTTCTTTTATGTAGGGTAAAATCAGACGATTTTTTGTAATTCGGACGTAAAACAAGGCATTACCTTTTAGTGATAAGATCAATGCCAGTGCTGAGAGTAGTTTTAGCGGGAAATTGATTCTCCATAAGAGAGCGGCATCACACCACAGAATTACAGTAATTGCGTACATAAATTCAGCGGGAAATGACATAAAAAAACGCGGTTTTGTCGACGGGAAAAAAGAGGGATAGCAGATTAATCCATAACATCAGCTAACGAATCCTTGTTCCCGAATACCGAAGCATTCGGGAACATGATTACCATCGGTAATAAATGTGGTCAGCGTGATCGCGAACCGGAATGTCATCTCCCAGCAGGCGCGCCGCAAGCGTCAATGCAAAATCGAAAATATGCCCTAACCCTTTGCCGCTGATCAGATTGCCATCTTCAACAACCGGCGCATCGATATATTCCCCGTCCGTGACGTTTTGCCACAGATCTCCTGAGCAAACATAGCGACGCCCCTTCAGCAGACCATTGCCGCCCAACACGCGCGCGGCCGCAGAACATACCGGGCAAATGAGCTTTCCTGCCTGATCATGACGGGATACAAACTGGATGACCGCCTCACTGGCGGCAAGATTAACGCTGCCCTGCGGCCCGCCTGGCAATACGACGGCATCGTAGAGATATGTCTGGCGCGCGGCCAGCGTGCTATCCATCACCATCGGTACGTCATGATAACTCACCACCGCACGTGACTCTGCGCAGGCCAGGGTTTCGACTTCGATATTCAGGCGACGCAGAATATCCAGGGTAACAATCGCCTCCGCCTCTTCAAAACCGGGTGCCAGCAGCACCGCAACCTTCTTCATATGTAACTCCTTGCTTAATCCACATAAACGAAACAATTAATGACGACCAGTGCAGACTGTTAAATTTCTCAATTTGATTAAAACTGATCTGGCGCAAAAAATTAGCCATCAGATAATTTGTACTAATCCATCCCGATCGTGAAATTGCCTTTCAACTTGGGAAGATAATCATCAGATGCCAGACAATACCTTATTGTGGAATTTAATTTTGTGATATGAAACACCATTTCATTATCATGAAAATCATTTAATGACATAAATTTCAACCCCTTACATTCATGTCATCTATATGCCAAAACAGCAGAAGCATGAATACTGTTATGACAATATGTAAAAAAACATAAATACGCAGATTTAAGGATTTTCTTATACCAGGGCAAGCGTTATGCTGAATCTCGATCGGAGCGAATATAATTCGTGATCACTAAAGGACCGGCGGAACGGATTTATTCTGCTAACAGTTTTAATTGTACGTAGAGGTGAAGTGCAGCGGCAGCCCGCTGTACTGGCGTGAGTAACGTACATCCCCCTTTCTGGAAATAAGGATATTGATATGGCTGCAGTTGGAATTGTTCATAAACTCAATACACAAATGAATCTCGAGTTCTACGCCTCGAATCTTTACCTGCATCTCAGCGAATGGTGCTACGAGCATAGCCTGACAGGTACAGCCACGTTTCTACGCACGCAGGCGCAGGGTAACGTGACTCAAATGATGCGTATGTTCAATTTTATGAAAAGTACCGGGGCTAATCCCATTGTCAAGGCCATGGATGTGCCGGGTGATGAACTGAGTTCCCTTGAAGAATTGTTTCAGAAAACGTTGGATGAATATCAGCAGCGTTCGAGTAAGCTCTCGCGTTTAACCAATGAAGCTGAAGCATTAAACGATGCGCCAACCATTGATTTTCTTCACGATCTGGAAAAAGAGCAGCAGCAGGATGGCGTGCTGTTACAGACGATTCTTGATGAAGTCCGCAGCGCCAAACGCGCGGGGTTGTGCATGGCGCAAACCGATAAGCACTTGCTCAACGTCGTTAACTACCAGCATCACTAATCTTCAGTTTTCATCGCGTTAATGCCGGATAGCGATGCTGCGCACCTTATCCGGTCAACCTCTGATTTTCCCTGGCACGCGCCTCCCATTCTGCGAGGCGCAAAAAAACCTTTCTAAAACCTGAAACAACGGTTTATTTTAGTGGGATTCGTTCTGCGGCGTGAATTTCAACTCGATCAAGGCAACCGCTTTTTGTATTGCGCGCATAGTGACCGGATCGGCCCCTGCAGGATGGCTGGAAAAATCGATGTTTTTCAGTTGGCTGGACATTTTTTCCCGAACTTCTACCGGGGCAATAACATCAAGAACATCCAGAATTTGCTTGATAACCAGCTGACAGGCAACAACGTCCGAGAGCAGTTCCTGATCGGCATTCAATGTTTGGGACATAGTGAGCTCCTTATAGAAAGGTCGTCATAGTACCTATTCAGCGATCGAAACGATAGCCGCGCACACATTACAAATGCGCTGAAAATAAAAAAGGTCCAGTCAGTTTCTTTTGAGATGGCAAGCACAACATGAGTGAACAGTTAGCGGTTGAGAAACAACGCGGTCTTTCCCCGGCAGCATTACTTGTTGCCGGGGCTTTCTTTATGGAATTTATTGACGGCACGGTGATTGCCACAGCCCTACCCGACATGGCCAAAAGCTTTGGCGTACAGGCGGTAGACCTGAACATTGGTATCAGCGCCTACTTGATCACCCTCGCGGTGCTTATCCCCGCCAGCGGCTGGATTGCGGATCGCTTCGGCGCCCGAAAAGTGTTTACCCTGGCGCTGGCGATTTTTACTCTCGCTTCGGTTTTATGCGGTTTGTCCGAAAGCCTTGAGAGCTTTGTAGCAATGCGAATTTTACAGGGTGTGGGTGGCGCGCTAATGGTTCCTGTTGGCCGTCTCGCGGTACTGCGCACCACGCCTAAACATCAGTTGATCACCGCCATAGCGACCCTGACCTGGCCCGCGTTAGTCGCGCCTATCATCGGGCCACCGCTTGGAGGATTCATCACCAGCTATGCTAACTGGCGTTGGATCTTCTTTATTAACGTACCGCTGGGAGTTTTAGCGATCGCGCTGGCGCTACGTTTCATCCCGGATATTCATGACGACGAGCGCCGTCCATTTGATATAGCGGGTTTTATCGCGACCTCAGTTGCGATGGTTAGCCTGGTGTATGCCATGGAGTTACTGGGAACCCAGCAGCCGCAGGGCTGGCTAACCGCCGGGCTGCTGGCGCTAGGAACCGTGACCTTTCTGTTTGCCCTGCATCATTTTCGTCGCACTACCTGGCCGATGATTCGTCTTGATGCCATGA
>NZ_SZWS01000061.1:55259-60978 GCF_005281245.1 Citrobacter sp. wls826 | reverse complement strand
GCGGGTCGCTATTTCGAGCCTCTATCAGCGCTGTGCCATTTCTGCTGCCGCTAATGTTCCAGGTAGGTTTTGGCATGAACGCTTTTCACGCGGGTTCGCTGGTTCTGGCGGTGTTTGTGGGCAATCTGACGATAAAACCTGCCACCACGCCGTTGATACGCTGGCTGGGCTTTAAGAAACTGCTGTTAATCAACGGTGCGTTAAACGTCCTGGCGCTGTTGGCCTGTGCATTAATTACGCCGCAGACCCCGGTGTGGGTTATTTTGTTGGTGTTGTATCTGGGCGGCGTGTTCCGCTCAATTCAGTTTACCGGTATCAGCACGCTTGCCTTTGCGGACGTCCCCGGGCCACAAATGAGCTACGCCAATACGCTGTTCAGTACGGCAACACAATTAGCGGTAGGCTTGGGCATTTCATTGGCCGCTATCGGAATTCGTATCGGCGATGAGGTGAGTGAATGGCTGGCGTTAGGCAATATTCCGGGGATCAGTTTCCGGCTGGCCTTTGTCGCTATTGCGATTATTTGTCTGGTAGGTATGGTTGATACGCTGCGGCTTGCCCATGATGCTGGAAGCGCGGTATCTAGCAAGAACAAATAGCCCGGCAAGCGAACACCGCCGGGCCAACAGGATTTAGCCAACTATCTCGCGTACAAACGCTTCGATCGCTTTGTCCTGGCAGTTTTCAAAGAAGCACTGCTGGAAGCGCGGACCAGATACGGCGGTTTTTACCAGTTCAGGATCGATAGCGCGCAGAGTGTCCAGATAGTTTTCTTTTACCACCGCCGCTTTCACCTGGTTCAGAATACCCGCGTTACGCACCTGCGGCTCTTTACGCTCTGGTGGATACCCTTCGCCGTTACGACCAGTGAATGCTTTTTCAAACATATAGCGCACATTCAGCTCAGCACCCCAGCCAAAACCTTTGGCGAATGCCAGAGAAAGCGCATTCCCGTTGTTGATCTGAGAGAACAAGAATGCGTCTGCCGGATCGAGACAGTAACCACACACCACGCCCGGATGAATATTCAGTGACATCATTGCCCCCTGACCCGTACCGCAACCCGTAACCACAAAATCCACGGCTTTGGAATTGAGCAGGATGCTGGCCATAATCCCTAAATGGATGTAGGTCAGATGATGGTCATTTTCGTCGCTCATCCCGACGTTATACACTGGAAAACCTTTCTCATCCGCAACGGCTTTAAGCTCGTTATGAATGATGGCATTTTTGCTTGCCTGGCTGTTTTCCATCATCAATGCAATTTTCATTCTGTAATCTCCTGAATGCGCTGCGGAGGCCCGCTGAAAGTCATAACATTCAGGCCACATTACTATTTTGCAAACTTACTTTCAAATTTAATGAAATTTTGTTTTATAAAATAATGAGGTGCTCACATTTTTCCTGAGACAGCTCAGAATAGCCTCAATAAAATGACGTCGTTGCGATTAATCGCAGGTGATCTTCGGGCTATTCAAGCCATTGATGCGCCACCACATATGCCATGATAGCCTATCTCCGAACTTTCAGAGCGATCACATGAAGACCTTTATCCTTGCCCTTTTGCCGCTCGTGCTGACAGGATGCACTATTACTAAACAGGCGCAGGTCAGCGAAGCCAGTGCCATCACCGGCGTCGTTCGCCTGACCTACAACCAGGCCATGCTACAAACGGCGCGTACCGATGATTACGTGACCCAAGGCACAGCCACCAAAGAGTGTCAGCGCCTGGGTTATGCCAACGCAATGGCGTTTGGTCAGCCGGTATCAACCTGTAGCGTATATGCCGGTTCTCTGTGTTTAAATACCAAAATCACGCTCGCCTGGCAGTGTCACGGCGTTGCGGTATCCCAATCGCCTGCCTTCAATTATTAATATTTTCGACCAGCACATTATTGCTGGTCTTCTGCCTTTTCATTATTTATATTCTCCGCTTAATAGCGTTAATGCGTTTTATTCCCATTCGCATTTTTAATAAATAAATTTATTATTTTACCTTTTGCAAATAATTAAATAACAAATTATAGTGACGCCACGCTAATATATAATAACGTTTGTGGAGCACAACCATGCTGAAAACAGAAATGATCGACCAACTGAATGAGCAAATGAACCTTGAATTATATTCATCTCTGCTCTACCAACAGATGAGCGCGTGGTGCAGCTATCACAGCTTTGAAGGTGCCGCCGCGTTCCTGCGCCGTCACGCCCAGGAAGAGATGACGCATATGCAGCGTCTGTTTGACTACCTGACCGATACCGGCAGCTTGCCGTGTATTAACACCGTTCCTTCCCCCTTTGCTGAATATGCGTCTCTGGACGAACTGTTCCGTGTTACTTACGAACACGAGCAGTTGATCACCCAGAAAATTAATGAGCTGGCACACGCGGCAATGACCCACCAGGATTATCCGACGTTTAATTTCCTGCAATGGTATGTTGCCGAGCAGCATGAAGAAGAGAAATTATTTAAATCTGTCATTGATAAGTTATCGCTGGCAGGGAAAAGTGGCGAAGGTCTTTATTTCATCGATAAAGAACTGGCTACGCTTGATACACAGAATTAATGTTGTGGGGTAATGAAGGCAACCCGCCATCATTACCCGCTAAAATCAGTGACGGCAGATCTTGCTTTCGTGCGTAGAGAAGCCGTCTTCTTTTGCAATAAACTTTCCCTTCGCCGCTAAAAACGCCACCAGCTCAGCTGCCGACATATCCGCCGCAGAACAGGTGTGAAAACGAGCCTGCTCGCCAAACCGTGCCGTTATCGCCGCTTCAAGGCTGGCATATGAATACTGCTCGCCAGATTCAATCATCATGTTGAGCACTTCGTGACCGTGAATAGATTCCATACTACCTCCTCAATAAAGTCCGTAGCCTAATGTGAACGGCACGGCCTTGCTTTGCGCTAACGCAGGTTTACCCGCAGATAAATATCATTTGTGATACATCTTAACGCGCCAAACATCGTAAAGATTAATGTACATTCATTGTAACGGTGATTTGACGAAAATAGCGTTTTGCCTTAACCTGCGCCGCAGATATAACCGTTGATTATCTCTGGGACAGAGGAAAGCGTGAAAAACAGAACCCTGGGTAGTATTTTTATCGTGGCGGGAACCACGATTGGTGCCGGTATGTTGGCAATGCCGCTGGCCGCGGCAGGCGTGGGGTTTAGCGTCACGCTGGTATTGTTAGTGAGTCTTTGGGCGCTAATGTGCTACACCGCTCTGTTGCTGCTTGAAGTGTATCAACACGTACCGGCAGACACCGGGTTGGGTACGCTGGCAAAACGTTATCTTGGTCGCTACGGACAATGGGTAACGGGCTTTAGCATGATGTTTTTAATGTACGCGTTGACGGCAGCGTATATCAGTGGCGCTGGTGAGTTGCTGGCTTCCAGCATCAGCGACTGGACCGGGACAACGCTCTCCCCGACAACAGGCGTACTGCTGTTCACCTTTGTTGCCGGTGGCGTGGTTTGCGTTGGCACATCTTTGGTCGATCTGTTCAACCGCCTGTTGTTCAGTGCCAAGATAATCTTTCTGGTGGTGATGCTGGCCCTGTTAATGCCGCATATCCATAAAGTAAACCTGCTTACGTTGCCGCTTCAGCAGGGGCTGGCACTTTCTGCAATCCCGGTTATCTTCACTTCGTTCGGTTTTCACGGCAGCGTCCCCAGTATCGTCAGCTATATGAACGGTAACATCCGTAAACTGCGTTGGGTGTTTATCACCGGTAGTGCCATTCCGCTAGTCGCCTATATCTTCTGGCAACTGGCCACGCTTGGCAGTATTAACTCCTCAACGTTCATGGGGCTGTTAGCCAACCACGCTGGTTTAAACGGTTTATTACAAGCATTACGTGAAGTCGTGGCTTCGCCGCACGTCGAACTGGCGGTGCATCTGTTTGCCGACCTTGCGCTGGCAACCTCTTTCCTCGGCGTCGCACTGGGATTATTTGACTACCTGGCCGACCTCTTCCAGCGCCGCAATACCGTAGCAGGAAGAATGCAAACCGGCGTGGTGACCTTCCTGCCGCCGCTGGCATTCGCGCTGTTCTATCCGCGTGGTTTCGTCATGGCCCTGGGGTATGCGGGCGTTGCCCTGGCGGTGCTGGCGCTGCTCATTCCCTCGATGCTGGCATGGCAGAGCAGAAAACAGAATCCACAGGCTAACTACCGCGTGGCAGGGGGTGCTCCGGCGCTGGCGCTGGTATTTTTGTGCGGCATTGTGGTGATAGCCGTACAGTTTTCTATTGCAGCAGGATTACTACCGGAAGTGGGTTAAAACAAAAGGGGCTTAACGCCCCTTTTTCTTAATGCAAACAACACTGCTTATATTTTTTACCGCTACCGCACGGACAAGGGTCATTGCGCCCTACCTTGGCATCCACTTTGACCGGTACTTTAATCGGCGTTTCCTGAGGATGCGCCATCCAGTAAGCATGCAGATCCAGCGCCGCCAGGCGGATGGCATCCACGCTCTCTTCGAACGCTTCTGGCGTCAGTTTCTCAACGACCGCAAAGTTTTCTTCCGTACCGTGCAGCGCAATAGCCTCGAGCGCCGGTTTTAACGAGTCTGGTAACGCGGACCAGTCCGACAGCGCGACGCCACGCATATAACCAAAACACCACTCTTCAACGATGGTCAGTTCATGCTCGTCAATTTCACGCAAACCAAACAGCGGCTCAAACTGCTCAGGATATTCATCCAGGCGATCGGCCGTATCCGCCATATGTTGAAACGCCAGGTTCATGAAACGCGTCATTTCTTTTTCGGAGGACCAGCGAGGAACATACTGCGCGCCGCCCCAAATAGCGACCAGCCACTGCTCCGGTTCAATTTCATACGGTGAACTCAGTACCGCCGTCAGTAAACCATCCAGTTCTGACACATCCAGAATAGCCTTATCCGTATTGTACTTAGTCAGTACGTCATCCAGCCATTCCAGTTCGCTCTCGTTTAATGGTCCCGTTTTCATAACGCTTTTCCTTAGTCAAAAAATCTTGCCTGTGATCATCCTACATGGCTGGAGGGATAACAGATATAAATGGGCATATGCGGCTTACAGCAGCCGCCTGTTCAGGTTAACAGGAAAAGAGGGGAATTCCGGTAGTTAACGCACAAAAGAGAACACTAAGCCGCCGGGCATCATACCGGGAAAACACAATAAAACCACCCGCAGGTGGTTTACTGTTGTTCAATACGGTTGAGCGTTGCGGTATAGCCCGTTTTCGCTACTGCGTTAAGTAGAGTATCGGTTGGGAAACCTTCTGGCACGATGGCTTCTGCCTGCCGGGTTTTGAGAGAGGATTTTGCTTTAATCACGCCGTCAGTTTCACGTAGCGCCTGATTGACCGAAATAACGCATAACGAGCAGGTCATATTTTGTATATCCAGCACCACTTTTTGATTGGCCGCCTGAGCCCACAGCGGCAACAGCAAGCATGCAACTAACGCGAAGATCTTCATTCAAATACCTCATAAAACCAGGCAACAAGCGTTGGGTAAAATAGCACCGGCAAAATCAATGCCAGCGCGCACCAGTAGAGAACGCGCGCTTGCTTCAGAGTTAACCACCCGGAGCACCACAACCGTTTGGAAAAATAGAGCCGCCAGAAGACACGCAGTAATAATCCCAGGGACAGCAGTACCAGAGGAGTTCGCAAAAACTCAAACCGGGTGAAAACGGCGAAGCTCGCCGCCGAAATACCAAA
>NZ_SZWS01000061.1:42308-55197 GCF_005281245.1 Citrobacter sp. wls826 | reverse complement strand
CACAGCATAAGCCAGCGGTGACGGCGGCCGCAGCAGCCGTCAACAGGGTAAGCCCCGCACCTTTAGCGTTGTTCTGTGGCGACATAGCTGTAGGAAAACACTTTAGGATCATAGAAATTGATCGGGTCGCCATCGACTTCAGCGTAAGGATAACCAAAGTTATTCATGGCCCCCTGCTCCGTTGCCGGATACAACTCGAAATCACGTCCGTAGTTGAATCCAACCCAGTTCATTTCCCAGTTACCAAACAGGTAAGCGTTAACCGCCTGGACATCGGCATCCTGATGCGTTTTTTTCTCTGCCAGACGCATTTTGGTCACATCAGCAGGATCGCACGGTAACCAACCGTAACCTGCCAGATAGAACTCAGCACGGCAGTGTTGACCGCCGCTCACATTGGCAACGCCTGCACTGTCGGCTGTGCCAAAAGCACTTTTCGAGTAACGTTCGAGCTTATTGGCCTTGCCCAGACGGATGCCAAACAGTTCGCGCGCCGGAATACCGCTGGCTCGCGCCAGAGCAACAAAAACGGAACTCATGTCGGTGCATTTTCCTTTGAGCTTACCGCTTTTTAATATCTCCGCCACATCCCCCGTGCCGCAGCCAATAACGTCGTTGTCACGCTCCATATGGCTGCTGACCCATTCGTAAATCAGGCGCGCTTTTTTCAGCGGATCCTGCTCATTACCGGTGATTTTACGCGCGGTTTCCAGGACCAATCCATCAACTGGAGTATGTGCCGTCGGCAACAGATACGGTTTTACATCCAGCGGATAAATAATCTGCTCAGGTGCCTGCCAGTTTTTCAGCGCGTCCTGCTTCAGCGGTTCCCAGTCGGCGGTTTCAATGCCGATATCAACGTTAACCAACAATTCACCCTGCGAGTCAGCCCAGGTGGCAAACAGCGTTTTCGCGCCATAGGTATTATTGGTGGTGACGTACGCCTGCTTATAGTTTCCGCTAAAGGCAAGCGCCGTCATTTGTTGAAACGCGGTATCCACCGGTAGCGGGATCCACAGTTTCACCACGCCGCTCGATCCCTTAGGAGGATTAAGTTTATACGTTTGAGATAAGACAAAGCGTCGACGAGCTATTGGCGCAACGGATGGCTCAGCGGCACGTACCGTCTGGCTAATGACTGCAGGGCCGACTAATCCGGCGGCGGAAAGGAGAACGCTATTTTTGAGAAACTGACGACGTTGCATTGCTGTCTGTCCAGGTTGTAAGAGTTGAGCTACGGCTAAAGGGGAAACCGTACGCGATCATCACAGCAGACAGAGGCAGGCATAAAAAGGCGAGTCGATGGAGATTATTCATCAATAACAGACCTGTTAACTGTGAATGAAGTGAGAAACTGCAAGGTCGCTATTAAGCCATTTACAGCCAAAAAAGTACAGCAGCGGAGATACGTTCAGACTATATACACAGTCGTTGCCAGTTTGCGGGCTAACCCTCTTGCCCCCTCGCGCATGACCGTATTGTGATTCCAGCGAAATACAGGTGCTGCCAGCGGGGCGAGATAATTCATCCAGCGGATCGTGGTACGCACATGCCAGTCATATCTGACAATAGTCGCTGTACCATTGGGAGTAAAAGACCATACCCCTCGCCCTTCCACCGCGCCGCTGGCTTGTCCTTCAAGCAATGTGCAAGGCCGTATTTTCAACACATTGATATCAAAGGTTAAGCGATAAGGAAGCGCCCCTTTCCAGGTATAACGATGCAACGCCCCAATACCCCGTAAATCCCCTTTCCTTATCTCAACGATGCGTTCCAGACTTCCCCACCATTCAGGCCACCTGTCCGGATGGGAAAAAACATCCCATACCTCCTGAACTGAAGCCTCAACCCGCCAGATTGTGGAAAACTGATAGTCAGCCATAGTGCAGGCTCCCTCAAGGCGTGAAAAAATTGACGGGGAAACGGGTGTTAATAACCATAGCATCCAGAAGAACAGTTTCTAATCGCTGCCCATCTGGCGCATAGCTGATCACTTTGGCAGGGAGTCCGTGATTATTATCCAGCCAGATGTCGTAGCGGTGAACGCAACTCGCGGAGAAAATGAGACGCGCATAACCGCCCCCTGTATCGGTACTATCTGCAAACTGGAGTCATCAGCTGTCGACTGTTTTTATTATAGTTCTTAATTGTGCGCCACTCTTCTCCCGGCCCCTCAGACTCCGTACAGGCAACAGGCTTAAATTGTTTATTTTCTATTCAGATGAGATGACGACATAAGACTATACTTTAATAACCATACTTTTAATGGGCATTAATCATGAAACTGCCACCGGTATTGTCATGCGCCGTCCTCGTATTGCTGCTGGCGTCATCGTCTGCCGCAGCCAGCGCGTTACAAAACCAGGCCGCAAGAGAGCAAGAGTTAAGCGCGGCACTTCTTGCAGGAAATGGCGTCATCATCATTGGCGGGACGGATGATTTCGCTTTCACATTCAGGGCACGTAACCGAATCCACAGACATTTGGCGATTCAGGATGGCATAGGCGATCCCATCATGATGAATGGTTTTCAGGACCACAACTATAATCCCGCCCGGGATGGCTTTATCAACAACCCAGCCCGGGGAAGGTTTATGTTTAATGCACCGATTCGTCGATAGATTGATTGGCAATGGGGAGTGTGTAGCGGGCGGCTTAACGTATCTGGCAGGCTTACTTGACGCAAAATACCTATGGTTCGTCAAAAGCCGGCACAAAAAAACCACCCGTAGGTGGTTTCGCGACACTGCTTATTGCTTTGATTGTTCTATTCTTTCCCATGGTACCGGTGTGGGATTTGCCCCCACACAGCACGAACGCCGAGCAGTTCAGGATATTTTTCAAGAAGTTAATATGTAACTTACTTCTGCGTAAACACCTTTGTTAATCAGGTATGCGGGATCGGAAGTCCGGCAACAGAAAACTGATGATTCGATTATTTTTAACCTGCGTGGTTAAGCTTGTTGCAGACCGTTCAAATCGTTAAGCATCCGCTTGAGACATTTGATTTTATTCTTATCGCGAACTGATTGCGAAAGCTTACTGAGTTGAAAAAACGTTTTGTCACCAAACCCGTCAATGACTTTGAAGCGATAATCCTGACGCTCGCTATCCCAGGCATAAACAATGTTTTTACAATGCAGGGAGTTAATAATGACTTTGGTGCTGACAAACCATGCTAAAAAAGCATTCAGCTTCTGCAATTTGCTGTCATCGAGTTCTTTTTTGAGAGCAAGCTGATAAAGAGTTTGAGCAAGGTTGCCATGCTCATCGCACTCCTTCACAGTGATCTGCCCTAGACCTTTATTTGTTTCAACAAGACCTTCGATCTTTTGCATATAAAGAGAGTCTGTTTGATGGCCAGGCTTGCATTCTTTGAGGTCCCGGAAGACTTCCCGTAACTTGCTTTTATAGTTCGCAATATCTGAAATAACGATTTTGATCAGCAGGTTACTATCCTGTGGATGCTGAAAGACGTAACGATCGTTACCTCGTGCAAGTAAGTCTTCATCTGTCAATACAAGCTCTTGTTTCATGATAGTTTTTGACTCTTACCCTAAGGGAAATGAAATTGCCTCAACTGACCTGCATCGGTAAGTTCTGCTAATCAAAAACTATTATGTATATATTTATTTCAATAATTGATAAACGAAATGCATTCGGAGTGAGACAAATGTCTCTTCAGGCAAGTGGGCAGGCTAATGAACCTGTTTTGATCCCCCGCAAATACGCTTCTCCAGTCGTGAACGAGGGTTATCAGCAAAGAGCAGGCACCGGTATGAAGTCAACAGGCACCCGATAATATTAAGCGGAAAGATTACTTAACCCGTTTCCCCGTTTCGTCAATGACCTTTTCGCCATCCTCTTTGGTAAAAGAGCCTTTCTGACCTTCAGGTAAAATATCCAGCACAATTTCTGAGGGACGACAAAGACGCGTGCCAAGCGGCGTCACTACAATCGGCCGATTAATCAGGATCGGATGCTGAATCATAAAATCGATCAACTGCTCATCAGAAAACTTATCTTCATCAAGACCAAGCTGCTCATAAGGTTCAACGTTCTTCCGCAGCAATGCGCGTACTGAAATGCCCATATCTGAAATCAGTTTGGTCAGTTCATCACGAGTCGGGGGCGTATCGAGATAATAAATAATAGTTGGTTCGTTACCGCTGTTACGGATCATCTCCAGCGTGTTACGTGAGGTGCCGCAGGCCGGGTTGTGATAGATGGTAATGTTGCTCATATCAATATCTCATTACAAAGTGACAGAGAGCCGCCACGCCAGCGCGGCCAGAGTGACGAATAGCACGGGCAGAGTCATGATAATGCCGGTGCGGAAGTAATATCCCCAGGTGATGGTCATATTTTTCTGTGCCAACACATGAAGCCACAGCAGAGTTGCCAGACTGCCTATCGGGGTGATTTTAGGCCCTAAATCGCAGCCAATCACATTGGCATAAATCATCGCCTCTTTGACGACGCCGGTCGCAGCACTCCCGTCAATGGACAATGCACCAATCAGCACCGTCGGCATATTGTTCATCACAGACGACAGGAAGGCAGTCAGGAAGCCGGTACCGAACGTGGCAGCCCATAAACCTTTGTCTGCCAGCATATTGAGTACAGCAGAAAGATACTCGGTGAGTCCTGCATTACGCAGGCCGTAGACGACCATATACATACCCAGCGAGAAAATCACGATCTGCCAGGGCGCCCCGCGCAGCACTTTCCCGGTATTAATAGCGTGGCCACGCTTGGCTACCACGAACAGCACCGCAGCCCCAACTGCTGCTATCGCGCTTACAGGGATCCCCAGCGGCTCCAGAACAAAGAAACCGACCAGCAGGAACAGCAGAACAATCCAGCCCGCACTGAACGTCGCCGGATCTTTAATCGCACTGGCGGGCATCTTGAGCAGTGAAACGTCATATCTGGCCGGGATGTCGCGGCGGAAGAAGAGATGGAGCATGACCAGCGTGGCAGCAATGGCCGCCAGGTTCACAGGGACCATTACGGAGGCATACTGTGTAAAGCCCAGGCCGAAGAAATCCGCCGAGACAATATTGACCAGGTTAGAGACAATCAGCGGCAGGCTGGCAGTATCTGCGATAAATCCTGCAGCCATGACAAAGGCCAGCGTCGTCGCCTGGCTGAACCCCAGGGCGAGTAGCATCGCAATCACAATCGGCGTCAGTATCAGTGCTGCACCGTCGTTAGCAAACAGCGCAGCAACAGCAGCGCCAAGCAGTATTATCCAGGTAAACAGCAGGCGACCACGCCCGTTACCCCAGCGGGAGACATGCAGCGCGGCCCATTCAAAGAAACCGGACTCATCGAGCAGCAGGCTGATGATAATCACCGCGATGAATGCCGCTGTTGCGTTCCAGACGATATTCCAGACTACGGGAATATCATCAATGTGGATGACCCCCGTCCCCAGTGCCAGTAAGGCTCCGATACTTGCGCTCCAGCCAATGCTGAGACCTCTGGGCTGCCAGATGACCAGGACCAGCGTCAGTATAAAAATACTCCCTGCCAAAAGCATTTTAGATTCCTTTATATATGATTATGCGTATGTAAAAAATTCTCTCAACAGGATGTGCAGGCTGATTTTTTCAGCCATTCACCCACATCTTTCCTCAGACACTGCCAGGACGTCGTGATCGTCTCAGCGGCCCACGCAGGCATGTGGGGAGACAGACGGTAGTGAATCCATTTGCCTTCCCGGCGGTCAAGCACCAGTTCCGCTTCTCGCAGAATAGCCATGTGGCGAGAAATTTTAGGCTGTGATTCAGAGGTCGCCGCGCATATATCGCACACGCACAGTTCGCCGGATTCCCGGAGAAGCATAACAATGGCGAGACGGGTTTCATCCGACAGGATTTTAAAAAGCTGAACAGGCTGTAGCATTTTTTACTCCGTTCCCTTTAGAACACATATATGATAAATCATATGTGTTGAATTTGAAATCACAGAACCTCCCGGAGGAGTAAAAAATGGAACACTTTCCTGCACTGAATGCTGATTGCTTCGATCAGCAGATTGCTGAACGCCTGCAGCTCCAGGAGCCGCCACGCATACTGATCCTGTATGGCTCGGTAAGAGAGCGTTCTTACAGTCGTTTTGCCGCAGAAGAAGCGGGACGCCTGCTGACGGCGATGGGGGCGGAAGTAAGACTGTTTAATCCCTCAGGTTTACCCCTGCCGGATGATGCCCCAGATACGCACCCAAAAGTCACCGAGCTGCGCGAGCTAGTCAGATGGTGTGATGGGATGGTGTGGAGTTCCCCGGAGCGGCATGGGGCAATGAGTGCGGTGATGAAGGCACAGATCGACTGGATACCCTTAAGCGAAGGGGCCGTTCGCCCTTCACAGGGAAAAACACTGGCGGTGATGCAGGTCTGCGGCGGGTCTCAATCTTTTAACGCCGTGAACCAGATGCGTATCCTTGGGCGCTGGATGAGGATGTTCACGATCCCTAACCAGTCCTCAGTAGCCAAAGCCTGGCAAGAATTCGATGAGAACGGGCGAATGAAACCTTCGTCCTGGTATGATCGTATCGTCGATGTCGCCGAGGAGTTGTTTAAAATCACGCTGCTGCTCAAGGGGCAAACCGATTACCTTGCCGATCGCTACAGCGAACGAAAAGAGAGCCATCAGGAGCTTTCATCCCGCGTCAATCAGGCAAAAATATAGCGTCCTTTTTTACTGAGCTCACAAACGTCCGCTTTTTGCTGTGCGTTCAACCGCTGGATGCAACAATGTTAATTCTTTGCTGGCTGCGAACCGATAAGCCAGCTCCTTTTGGAAAATACTGTCTGAGCAATCTGTTCGTATTTTCATTAGAACCACGCAGCCAGGGAGATTGAGGATTACAGAAATAAATTTGGGAAGCCGCCCTTATCATCAGGCTCTTTGCGATACCTTTTCTTTATATTTACATATCTAAAACATCATAAAGTTAAGATTTTTTGGACAAATTAGGGTATGGTTGAAGTTCATCCACTCAAGGAAAAGCCTATGTCAGAACGTAAAGACTCTAAATCACGCCGCAACTATCTTGTCAAATGCACCTGCCCAAACTGTACCCAACAATCTGAACACAGTTTTTCAAGAGTACAAAAAGGTTCTCTTTTAATCTGTCCTCATTGCAATAAAGTATTCCAGACAAACCAAAAAGAAGCAGCCTGAATCCGTTTTAGACTCTATTTCTGGAACAGAATCACCACCTCTGTATTTTAAGATTTATCAAGCTACAGATAATAGAAAACCCGCTGGCTGCGGGTTTAGTATTTTCATATTTAAAAAATAAAAATTATGGCGATATCTGGGAAAAGCTATCCCCTTGCGTACGTTGCCGTGCAAAGCAAGCGGTTAGACTTTTCGTGCAGCGAACCTACACGTAATCACAATGGTCAGCATACTTTCTCATGCAAAAGAGAGATGAAATATGCTGACCGTTGCCCTGAATGCCGGATCAGTAACATTTCATCTCTACTGACCAAACAATACATCCATTGCTTCTGTCAGTATGTCTACTCAGGCTTTAGCCTTCTTCGTTATCGCATACAGACAAAAAAAGGATTTACTCTGTAATAACTACATTGCCAGCAACCGGACCTTTAGTACCATTCTCAATGGAGTAAGAGACTTTTTGCCCTTCAAACAAGGTGCGGAAATTATCGCTCTGGATAGCAGAAAAATGTACAAATAAATCTTTACTACCGTCAACAGGAGAAATAAAACCGAATCCCTTATCGGCATTAAACCATTTTACTAAACCATTCATCTTTTTTGACATTTTGTATTCCTTAATTTGGCCTTCCGGCGAATATGGTTTTATTACAGAAACTACTTAGTGCTTAGTGGGGAGACTCAAAGAAGGGATAAATATAAAACACCTGAAATGAGAACTGCTTTAGTAAACTACTTTGTATTTTGTCTGTTCTTCAAACCGACGCGACCATTAACGCACGGGCGTATATAATAATCAATGTTTATTTTAGCTATCCAGATCTCACGATAGCTGAAAAATATTTCTGGCATTATCCAGGGGTATGTGTATAGTGCAACACGTTATTAGCTTTAAGGAATTTTTTTGTCTCGTAAAATGACAGGAATTGTCAAAGCCTTTGACTGCAAGAGCGGTAAAGGCCTTATCTCCCCCTCCGATGGTCGCAAAGATGTACAGCTTCACATTTCAGCCTTAAGTCTCCGTGACTCAGAAGTACTCATCCCCGGATTACGCGTTGAGTTTTGTCGAATAAATGGTCTTGGAGGCCCCTCGGCTGCGAACGTTTATCTCTCATGACCCGTAGCCGCCCCTCCTGACTTCTGGAATCATAAAAGAGAATTTCAAAACAGGGAGAGTTTCATATGTATCAGAAAATCTATCTCAACGACTGGCTGACAGGCCTTAAGAGCTCATGCTGCACGCTGATAGTGACTCTGCTTGTTTTCATCTAACCTGTTAGTTCAAGGCCGGTAAGAGTTGCAATAGCGTTGGCGTATCTGTGTTGCGCCCGTCAGGGTGATATGCTTGCGTTACACCCCAAATGCCTTTAATGCACAAAGGATGAAAGCCAGGGGATTTCCGATCCTGAAGGTTCGCTGAGCGAGAAACGGGAAATTTCAGGCACAAAAAAACCACCCGTAGGTGGTTTCACGACACTGCTTATTGCTTTGATTATTCTTTTCTTTCCCATGGTACCCGGAGTGGGACTTGAACCCACACAGCGCGAACGCCGAGGGATTTTAAATCCCTTGTGTCTACCGATTCCACCATCCGGGCTCGGGAAGAAATTGGAGGCGCGTTCCGGAGTCGAACCGGACTAGACGGATTTGCAATCCGCTACATAACCGCTTTGCTAACGCGCCGAAATCTTCTGGCTTTTCAGCCGACATCCGCTATTGCCGATGTCTTTAATTTGGAGCGGGAAACGAGACTCGAACTCGCGACCCCGACCTTGGCAAGGTCGTGCTCTACCAACTGAGCTATTCCCGCATCACCAAGTAACTTTGTTAATCACTTGATTTTGTTATCGTCTGGCAATCAGTGCTGCCGTTCGATGCGTTGCATTCTACTTACCTGACGCAATGAGTCAACGATATTTTTCACCACTGACGATCGTTTGCTGAAATTTGCGCCGAAACGATCACTGTTCAAGCAAATCTCCCCACGCAGCGCTCAAATACTGGAACATTGACCACAACGTCAGTATCGCGGCGACGAAGAAAAGTGCGATCCCGGCGTACTCTACCCAAATATTTGGACGCCACAGCAGCCATGCGAGCGCGGCCATTTGCGAAGTGGTTTTCACTTTGCCGATCCAGGACACCGCCACACTGCTACGTTTACCCAGTTCAGCCATCCACTCACGCAGCGCGGAGATAATAATTTCACGCGCGATCATCGTGGCGGCAGGAAGCGTTACCCACCAGCTGTGATAGTGCTCGGTCACCAGCACCATCGCGATAGCCACCAGTACCTTATCAGCGACCGGATCGAGGAAGGCGCCAAAACGCGTGCTTTGGTTCCAGCGACGCGCCAGATAGCCGTCAAACCAGTCGGTGACCGCCGCAATACAGAAGATCAGCGCACAAACGAAGGGAGCCCAGGTGAATGGCAGATAAAAAGCCAATACAAAGAATGGGATCAGGATGACGCGAAACAGCGTGAGCAACGTAGGGATATTAAATTGCATATGACGGATAACTATCTGTTGTCAGTAAAATTACCCCTATGTTGCTACAGAGGGCCTAATGTTTCAACGAGTAGAAGATCTTTTCTGCCAGAGCTTGCGAAATACCCGGCACTTTTGCAATTTCTTCAATACTCGCGTTACGAAGACCTTGCAAACCGCCCATATATTTCAACAACATCTGCCGACGCTTCGGCCCGACACCTTCAATAGTCTCCAGCGTGCTGGTACTTTTCACCTTCGCCCGTTTTTTACGGTGCCCGCTAATTGCATGATCGTGAGATTCATCGCGGATATGCTGGATAACGTGCAATGCAGGCGAATCCGGCGGTAGGCTAAAGCCCTCACCTTCCGGCTCAAAGAACAGCGTTTCCAGGCCTGCTTTACGATCGGCCCCTTTTGCCACACCCAACAAAAGCGGGTGCTGTTTGTCCCAGGGAACGTCCAGCTCAGCAAACACGGCTTTCGCCTGCCCCAGTTGACCTTTCCCGCCGTCGATCAATATGACGTCCGGAATCTTGCTTTCTTCAATCGCCTTACCGTAGCGCCGACGGAGAACCTGATTCATTGCCGCATAATCATCACCCGGCGTAATACCCGTGATGTTATAGCGGCGATACTCGGCGCGCAGTGGTCCATTGGCATCGAATACCACGCAGGAGGCTACCGTCTGCTCGCCCATCGTGTGGCTGATATCAAAGCACTCCATGCGTTTCACTGCGGGTAACTTGAGTACTGATGCCAGCGCCGTCAGGCGTTGAGTAATGGTCGACTGCTGGGAAAGTTTTGTGGTTAACGCCACCGCCGCGTTGGTACGCGCCAGCTTCAGATACCGCGCGCGATCGCCTCGCGGTTTCGTCTGAACGTTGATCTTCCGCCCGGCCAGCTCAGACAGAGAGTCTGCCAGCAGGGTTTTATCGCTAAGATTAAAATCGAGCAGGATCTCACCGGGTAAGGTGCGCATCTGACTTCCCTGCAGATAAAACTGTCCGACAAAGGTTTCAACGACCTCGCCGAGTTCTGTTCCACCAGGGACTTTCGGGAAATAGCTACGACTGCCTAACACTTTACCCTGGCGAATAAACAGCACGTGCACACAGGCCATGCCGGCGTCAAACGCCACGCCGATGACGTCCAGATCGTCTCCGGTATTAGAGACAAACTGTTTTTCGGTCACGCGGCGTACGGCCTGAATTTGGTCACGAATGCGGGCAGCCTCTTCAAACTCGAGATTTTGGCTGGCCTTTTCCATCCGGGCGATCAGCTGCGTTAATACCTGATCGTCTTTCCCGGACAGGAACAGACGAACGTAATCAACCTGCTGCGCATACTCTTCCTCACTCACCAGACCCGCCACACACGGACCGAGGCAGCGGCCAATCTGATATTGCAGACAGGGCCGCGAGCGATTGCGATAAACACTATTTTCGCACTGACGAATAGGGAAGATTTTCTGCAGCAACGCCAGCGTTTCGCGTACGGCGTAGCCGTTAGGAAACGGTCCAAAGTACTCGCCTTTGGCATGCTTGGCCCCGCGATGCATTGCCAGGCGAGGATGGGTATCGCCGCTGAGGAAAATAAAAGGATAGGATTTATCGTCGCGCAGCAAAACGTTATAACGCGGCTGATACAGCTTGATGTAGTTGTGCTCAAGCAATAACGCCTCGGTTTCGGTGTGCGTTACCGTGACATCAATCTGCTGTATTTGCGCGACCAGTGCTTCGGTCTTACGCGATGCGAGGTTGCTACGGAAGTAGCTGGAAAGCCTTTTTTTCAGGTCTTTCGCTTTCCCGACGTAGATGACCGTCCCGGCGTCATCATACATACGATAAACGCCGGGCTGACTGGTCACGGTTTTCAGGAACGCTTTGGCATCAAACTGATCGGTCACTGGCTTGTTAATGTCTCCGCATTACACAGGCCATGGCGAATTGCCAGGTGAGTCAGCTCAACATCGCCGTGAATGTTTAATTTACTGAACATTCGATAGCGATAGCTGTTCACCGTTTTAGGACTAAGATTCAGTTGCTCTGAGATCTCATTGACCTTCTGACCTTTGGTGATCATCAGCATAATCTGCAACTCACGTTCAGACAAACTGGCAAACGGGGTTTCCGTTTTCTCAGGCTCAATCTGGCTAAGCGCCATCTGCTGAGCGATATCGGAGGCAATATAACGTTGGCCAGAATAAACCGAACGAATCGCACTCACGACCTCCTGGGGCGCAGCCCCCTTACTGAGATAGCCCGCGGCTCCCGCCTGCATGACTTTTGCAGGTAACGGGTTTTCGGTATGGACAGTCAGCATGATCACTTTAATGTCAGCCGTTGAACGCGCAATTTTACGCGTTGCCTCAAGGCCACCAATACCGGGCATATTCATGTCCATCAGCACAACGTCAACGGAATTTGAGCGGCACCATTTTACCGCATCTTCACCGCAGCACGCCTCACCGACAACTTTAATGCCTTTTATATCTTCAAGAATGCGTCGTATCCCTGCGCGCACCAGTTCGTGGTCATCAACAAGAAAAACGTTGATCAAAGGAATATCTCCAGAATAGGGATAACGCTACCGATAGTTAATCGGTCCTATGTTAACGGGTTTTATCTCAACTTTGAAATGTAAAAATCGCCGTCTTTCGATTTTGCTCTCGTTTTTGGAAATTAGAAGGTACGACGAGTGGAAACTTTCTCTTATGGCAACCTTTTGCCACGGTTATATCTGCATAGCTGTTTCAGAATAGTGACAAAAAATTCATATTCGTCCGTTGAATGCAAAATAGGCAGCTAAAGTTGTAACAATAATTAACGAGTAAAATACTCGAAATAAACAACAGATGGAGAAAATATATGCAGTGCAACATGTTGTTTATTTTAATGTCCGCGGCTTATGTTTGCACAGAAAACAACCGCTGATATTTTTAGCCTCGCTTATGGTATACTCCGGCGCCTTAAGATTTGACATCGCACTTTTTCATTGAAACATAACGAGGAAAATAAATGAGTACGCCTGACTTTTCCACTGCTGAGAATAACCAGGAACTGGCCAATGAAGTCACCTGCCTGAAAGCCATGTTAACGCTGATGCTGCAGGCAATGGGCCAAGCCGATGCAGGACGCGTGATTCTTAAAATGGAAAAACAGATCGCGCTGATTGAAGATCAATCACAGGCTGCGGTATTTTCCAG
>NZ_SZWS01000061.1:36295-42245 GCF_005281245.1 Citrobacter sp. wls826 | reverse complement strand
CCGCCAGTAATAAGAACCCGGCTGACAGCGATGCTCTCAGCCGGGTTTGCGTCTGACACTCAGAACGATAATTTACTCAGATCAGCCCGGTTGCCGCGGCATAACAGGCGATCTGCGTTTTGTTGGGTGCATTAAATTTCTTTTGCATATTTTTCTGGTGAAAGTTAACGGTATTTTCAGAAATCGACAGAATTATCGCTATCTCTGAAGAGGTTTTCCCCTCTGCCGTCCATTTCAATATCTCTTTTTCCCGCTTGCTAAAGCGCATCTCTGGCGCCATGACCATGTCATCTTGCAGCCGCGTCAGTACCGACAAGCTTTCCCGCACCAGCAGTTGCATCCTGAGCTCTACCTCATCGTTTGCAAAGCGACTATTACGGACACTCGCACGCGATACCGATAAAAAACCCAACGCCCGATTAGGCAACATTAAGCATTGCGTCATCCCTTTACGTAAACCGTGATTGCGCGCGGCATCCCACAGGGGCTGTGCATCGCGAAATAAGGTATCGTTCCAGGGTAAATGCCCCTGACTGAAGTTTTCAGGCTTCAGCACCGGATCAATAGCGAAATAATTCTCGGACTGATAATGCGCCACCCATGCTTTGGGATAGGTCGTGTGAAGCGACGTTTTAGGTCGGGTAAAAGGTACGGGATGACGAACACAGAGCGCGTAAAAATCGAACTCTAAATGCTGCGTCTGTTGTTGTAATTCATTATAGACATCCTCTGCCGTCGCCATTTCCTGAAAGCGTAACAGCATACTCCGTCGCCAGGTGAAGAAATCATGACCCTGCATACTAAGTGGTAATACCCCTGAGATTGATAATCATCCAAACATATGAAACAAGCTAACACATAAATGTATTTTATATATGCAAATTATCGGACAAATGAACAATTACTTGAGCATTACTCAACGACGGCAGGAAGTAACAGTATTGGGAGTTAATAATAAAGCAATAATTATAAATAGTTATGCGAACAGCACTCGCCAAAAAACAATTTCGACGAGTGCTGCATGCACTATTTATTGCATCAGAAACTTTTCAAGAAACTGACGGGTTCGCGGTTGCTGCGGATGCGTGAATAAGGATTTAGCGGGCCCCTGCTCCACTATCCGTCCTTGATCCATAAATATCGCCCGATCGGCAACGTCGCGCGCAAAGCTCATTTCATGCGTCACTATCACCATGGTGCGTTTTTCCTGCGCCAGTTGGCGGATGGTATTAAGTACCTCACCAACCAGTTCAGGATCGAGCGCGGAGGTCGGTTCATCAAAAAGAATAACCTCAGGTCGCATCGCCAACGCCCGGGCAATAGCCACGCGCTGCTGCTGCCCGCCGGACAAACGCCGCGGATAGCTGGTTTCTTTACCAGCTAACCCGACTTTCGCCAGCAGTTCGCGCGCTCGGGCTGTCGCTTCGGCTTTCGGTTCGCCTTTAACAATCACCGGACCTTCAATAATGTTTTCCAGCACCGTGCGATGCGGGAACAAATTAAAGTTCTGGAACACAAAGCCCACGTGCTGGCGCAACTGACGAATCAGACCTTTCTGCTGAGTTAACGAACGCGCGGTATCAATGGTAATCTCACCCACCTTAATGGTGCCCGCCTCCGGTTGCTCCAGCAAATTAATGCTGCGCAGCAGCGTCGTTTTGCCCGAACCGCTCGGCCCGATAATCGCCACAACTTCACCGGGTTTGACGTCAAGATCGATCCCATGCAGCACCGTTTGCCCATGGAATTTTTTGACCAGGTTTCTGACTTCGATAGCACTCATTTCGGCTCTCTCTCCTGGCGATTCAGTTGCTCTTCAAAATAGTTTTGCAGTGCAGAAAGCACCGTCGCCATCACCCAATAAATCAACGAGGCTGCCAGATACATCGTGAATACCTCCAGCGTACGCGAGGTAATCAACTGCGCCTGACGGAACAGTTCCGGTACCTGAATAGTCGCGGCCAGAGAGGTGTCTTTCACCAGACTGATAAAGCTGTTACTCAGCGGTGGGAGCGCAACCCGCGCAGCCTGCGGCAGTATTGCCCGGCGCATGGTTTGCCACCGCGTCATACCAATACTGGCACCCGCTTCCCACTGCCCTTTGTCGATGGAGGAGATTGCCGCACGCAGCGTTTCCGCAGCGTAGGCCGCCGTATTAAGCGATAAGCCAATCATCGCCGCCGGAATAGGATCAAGCTCAATACCAAACTGCGGCAGACCGTAATAGATCATGAACAGCTGGGCAATCAACGGCGTTCCGCGAAAAATAGAGATATAAAAGCGCGCCAGCCAGCGCACAGGTAGCAGCGGCGACAGACGCATCAGCGCCAGGATAAAACCCAGCACGAGACCAAAGAACATCCCACCGATACTCAGTTGCAGCGTAAAAACTGCGCCCTTGAGCAGATACGGCAGAGAATCAATCACCAGTTGGATACTTTCATGCATTAGCGTTTTTCTACCTGGTCGTTACACGTGAGGATGGTAGGCAAACAGCGCAGGTGCCCCACCAGTATGAATAAAGAGAATTGGCCCTTCATCCTTGAAGCGTTTCTGGCTGATGCCATCAATCAGACCCGCCATCGCCTTGCCGGTATACACCGGATCCAACAAAATGCCTTCCAGACGCGCCAGCAGTTTTACCGCCTCCATGCCCTCTTCGTTTGGCGTACCGTATCCCGGCGCATAATAATCGTCCCATAACAGGATTTCCGCTGAGGCCGTCAGTTCCAGCTCCCGAGCAATATCCTGCTGCAGTGCAACAACTTTGGGCTTTTGATCCGCCACGCTGCGTGAGACGGTCACGCCGATGAGTTCGACGTCTGGCATCAATTGCTCCAGACCCACGGCCAGTCCGGCGTGCGTTCCCGCACTGCCCGAGGCCACCACTACGGAAGAGAGCGCGACGGCCCCTTCACACTGTTGGGCAATTTCCAGCGCGCTTTCCACATAGCCCAGCGCACCCAGTGCATTGGAGCCCCCAACCGGGATCACATACGGGCGGAACCCTTGCGCTTCAATCCGCGTCGCCAGATCCTGCAGCTGTGCATTCGGGTCGGTCAGCGCATCGCACATTTCAATCTGCGTATTAAACAGGTCCAGCAGCAGACGGTTGCCATTGGTGAGATAGTTTTCGGCAGTGGTGCCTATCGGATTTTCCAACAGCGCCACGCAGTGCAGGCCAAGCTTAGCGGCAACCGCCGCCGTCTGGCGAACATGGTTAGACTGAATCGCACCCGCGGTTATCAGCGTATCCGCGCCTTCACGCAGCGCGTCTGCGGCCAGAAACTCCAGCTTACGCAGCTTATTGCCGCCCATAGCCATCGGCGTGACGTCATCGCGTTTAATGAAAATATCACGCCCGAGGTAATCTGAGAGGCGCGGAAGATATTCGAGTGGCGTTGGCGCGCCAATAAATTCCAGACGTGGAAAGCGCGTTAAATTATGCAGCGGCATACAGCCTCCGGTATTCGTTGTTGTGATGTTCTTTTATTATGCACGTTCAGGCGCAATGAAATAAAAAAAGGCGCTGTTAAAGGCGCCTTTTTTCATCAGATGACGATTATTTCGTCACATCTGCTCCAAACCATTTTTCAGACAGAGCTTTCAGTGAACCGTCTTTCTGCATTTCAGCAATGGCTGCATCCACCGCTTTCAGCAGATCTTCATTGCCTTTACGCAGCGCCACGCCGGACTCCTGGCGGGAGAATGCTTCACCGGTAACGGCCAGCGTATCCTTGGTTTTTTTCACCAGATCCAGCGCGGCCAGACGATCAACCAGGATGGCGTCGATACGACCTACGCGCAGATCCTGATATTTGGTCGGGTCATCATCATAGGTACGAATATCCACGCCCTGCACGTTCTGGCGCAGCCACTCTTCATAGTTGGTTCCCAGACCCACGCCGACCTTTTTACCTTTCAGATCGGCAGCAGTCTTAATAACGCCTTCATTGCCTTTCTTCACCAGCGCCTGGATACCAGAGACCGTATACGGGGTAGAGAAATCGTATTTTTTCTTACGATCATCAGAGATAGTCACCTGGTTGATGACCACGTCAATGCGTTTGGAATCAAGAGAAGCCAGCATACCGTCCCATTTGGTCGGCTTCAGTGTGGCTTTCACTCCGAGATGCTTGGCCAGTTCCTCGGCAAACTCCACTTCGAAACCGGTCAGCTTGCCGTCATCGCCCTGAAAACTAAACGGGGGATAGGTCCCTTCCAGGCCCACCAGCAGCGTGCCGCGCTCTTTAACTTTATTTAACAGACCTTCATCTGCATAAGTCTTCACGCTCATTCCGGCGACAAGTGCAACAGCCATTACACCCATCAGAGCCTGACGTCCCAGAAGTGCTAATTTCATAGTTACCCCGAATATTGTCATTAGTGACTATCATTTATGACTACAGTGTAAAGCGTTTGCCGTGATCCACAAACACGACTCTGTTACACCTTATTCGTTTTTAATATATATCAGAACTGGCTGTCCAGGAGGATTTCTGCATATGTCCCATATGCGTATGGGCTTTAAACTGCTCATACTTACGCAAGGCGATGCGGTAATTGTTGGTGCTGGTTTCCGGTAGCCACGGGGCAAGGTTTTCGTCGAGAAACCCTTCCTGCAGCAGATCGTGAGAGATATTTTGTTCGGTCAGATGATTCCCGAGGCGACGCAGGCGCACAACGTATTCGCGTACCGTGCCGTGACTCATTTCGGTCTGCTCGAATAAAAATTGCTTGAAGCCGATAATGTCAAAAAAGTCGCTCTGCTCTTTGCAGTGCAAATCACCACAAAAGCGACACAGTGCCACCCACTCTTTTTTCTCCTGTTCCCACTCTGCTTCATTCAGCAACGTGTCCAGTCGGGCGATGGCGATTTTATTCACAATTTGCCCGCGGCGAACCAGCGTGATCCTGTCGAGCAACTTAAAGCAATGGGCGCAATGCGTCTGGCTGTGTTTGAAATCTTTGAGGTAGCGGCTTAGGGGCCGTCTTTTTGATTGCTGCACCGTCATGAGAACTCCTGGTAGTCAATTCGTAATGCGGCATTGTTCAGGGGTAATGATGTACCCCTATAGCTTACCCAGCTTGGTGCGTAGACGTTTGATGGCCTGACTGTGCAACTGGCTAACCCGTGACTCCCCCACTTCCAGTACCGCGCCAATCTCTTTCAGATTCAGCTCTTCCTGGTAGTACAGCGTTAACACCAGCTTTTCGCGTTCCGGCAACGCTTCGATCGCGTCCATCACGCGCTGGCGGAGGTTACCCTCAAGTAGCTGCTGTAACGGGTTTTCCTGCTGATGTTCTTCCGTCACCAGCTCAATACTATCGCCATGCTCTTCCCGCCACTCGTCGTAGGAGAAAAGTTGGCTATTATTGGTATCAAGCAACATCTGACGATACTCTTGCACAGGAATAGCCAGACGCTCCGCCACTTCGGTTTCCGTCGCGTTACGCCCTAATTCCTGCTCCAGTTGCCCCATCGCCTGTGCCACTTCGCGAGCATTGCGCCGAACGCTACGTGGCACCCAATCCCGGCTACGTAGTTCGTCCAGCATCGCTCCACGAATACGCTGCACTGCGTAAGTGGTAAATGCCGTTCCTTGCAAAGCGTCATATCGGTCGACTGCATTCAATAACCCGATGCCGCCCGCTTGTAGCAGGTCATCCAGTTCTACGCTCGCCGGCAAACGCACCTGAAGGCGCAATGCTTCGTGACGCACCAACGGTACATAACGCTGCCACAGCGAGTGTTTATCCATTACACCTTCAGCGGTATACAGTGAATTCACGATAAACAGCCCTGCGTTAAATGAGTTATCGGCATGATTATCCGTTTCTGCAGGGGGTTCTATCGGAGGAATAAGGCTATAAAAGAAGGGTTATTTCACTTATGTAGCTGATGGCGTTATTTCGAATAAGAAATAATCAAGAATAAATCAAATAGTTA
>NZ_SZWS01000061.1:29513-36261 GCF_005281245.1 Citrobacter sp. wls826 | reverse complement strand
GCGAGGGATGCGTTTTCACGCATCCCCGTTAAAATTATGTCAAGAGATGAATCATCGACAGGTCATCACCTGTTCTGACGGTCTCGATGTGCTTGTGGAAGTTCTCATGCACGGTAGGATTATGCTGGCTTCGCGAATGAAAGCTATAGACGATATTGATCGCATCCTCCTTCTCCAGGTACGTTCTTTCGTAGGCACTCGCGGCGATCAACATTTTGATGAAGTAGTATTCAACACTTATCATGTATAAAGAACGTAGCGGGTCTACGTTCTTTTGATTAGGAAAGTTGTTTTCCCAAATTTTATATAAAATGAAATTTTTAAGATCGAACCCAGACTCACCCTGCTGTTCATAAACCTTCTCCCAGGTCGCCTCAAGTCTGGCAATGCCCTCATCTACGGAATAAGTATCGTCCTGAGTTAGCGTCCTCAGCAAGCACTGAATATAATAATTCAGTACGCCACTCCCTCTGCTCCCTGAATTACTGCGAAAATAGTCCTGCAGCAAAAGCACTAAGGATAATTTGATATTTCTATCCGCTGAAAAATCTGACAGCTCCTTTCTTAACTCTCCCGATTGAAGCTGAGCTACCAGTGCATGATAAACGGGTTCAATCTCTGACAACGCGGCGTTATCAACCGACTGAAATCTCTCGATAAATAGCGTAAACTTAACCAGTGCATAAAATCCAACGTTGATATCACGCCCAGCCTGATCCACAAGGTTTAAACAAAAAAGATTCAACAACTTTTGGTATTGAGAAAGAGTCGGCATAGCATTCGCTTTAGGCTTAACAATACTTTTTTCATTTAAAACCATCGCATGGTGATCTGTTAATACAATACTAGCGGCTTCAGGGCAGGATAAATTTAGCGATTTTCTCACATCATTTTTATAAACACGCTCAACACGCGGGAATGTTTGACAGGTCGTACTTAACGCCTGGGCTCCCAATGTTTTTTGTACCTGACACAGACTCTCTTCGGTCAGATAAGGACAGTTTCCAGTATCATCGGCAAGTTTAATCACCCCCCATTGCGCAATATCTTTTTTAAGCAGAATAATATTCTCTTTGGCAATGTTCTTAATGAACTCATTTTTACTGGAGACATATTTATTCACCGTTGCCTTATCCAGATGTATATTCCAGCCTTTACAGCAATGATCGCGACATTGTGTGCCGGTGCACTGAAACGTAGTCACAAAATTGGGTTCAGTAACGGTAATTTCTTGCATTCTTCAGACTCCAGTATAGAAAAAAGGCAGCTTTCGCTGCCTTTATTGTCTCTAACGACTGAGTAACCCAATCGGTGGATTAACGCAGTAAAGAGAGTACGTTTTGCGTGGTCTGGTTAGCCTGTGCCAGGACAGAAGTACCCGCCTGCTGCAGGATCTGCGCACGAGACATGTTAGACACTTCGGTCGCGTAGTCGGAGTCTTCGATACGGCTACGGGCAGAGGACAGGTTGTTGACAGTATTACCCAGGTTGGTTACTGCAGATTCAAAACGGTTCTGCACCGCACCCAGAGAGCTACGGAATTTATCAACATCAGACAGTGCAGCATCAATTTTCTTCAGCGGGTCAAGGCTGATATCTGGCGTTACAGCCGCGCCTTGAGTTACTGCACCAGCGCCATCAATCGTCGCAGCTTTGTACGTGCCATCAGTCTGTTTAACAGCGAATTTCGTTGTGCCCGCATCTTTATAGGAGATCAGGCTTTGATCCGCAGCGGTGAGCGCAGTGGTATCCACCTTCACATCTTTACCAACGGTTGTGGCAGCTGTAGCACCCGTTGGAGTAACTTTAGCGGTAGCACTGTCAAATGATACCTTACCATTGGTATTGTCAAGCGTTGCAGCCCAGAAGTCAGTACCGTCTGTAACCAAGTATTTGCCTGCAGTATCTTTAACTAAAGACGTACCAGCAGTAATACCACCCCCTTTCTGATCGACAATGTCAGCAACTGGCGGCGTAACTTGAGTATTGATTTTTGTACCGTTAGAAATGGTCGTTGCAATCTTAGTAACGTCCAGATCGTCAAGCTTCAGCGTGTCACTGTTGATTTTTTTCAGATCAATGGTGATAGTTTCACCATCTTTTGCACCAACCTGAATAGTCAACTGACCGTCCTGGTTCAGAACTTTTTTACCGTTGAAGTCGGTTTGCTCGGAAACACGGTTGATTTCTGCCAGGCGCTGATTAATTTCGTCCTGGATAGAAGACAGGTCGGAATCAGAGTTGGAGCCGTTCGCTGCCTGTACGGACAGTTCACGAACACGCTGCAGGTTGTTGTTGATTTCAGACAGCGCGCCTTCAGTGGTCTGTGCAACGGAGATACCGTCGTTGGCGTTACGGGACGCCTGAGTCAGACCTTTGATGTTAGCGGTGAAACGGTTTGCAATCGCCTGACCAGCAGCATCGTCTTTCGCGCTGTTGATACGCAGACCAGAAGACAGACGCTCGATAGCGGAGCCCAGAGCGGACTGAGATTTGTTCAGGTTGTTTTGGGTCAACAGCGACAGGCTGTTTGTATTGATGACTTGTGCCATGATCTTTTCCTTATCAATTACAACTTGATGTTATTGGGCTGTTGCCCACGGTTTCTCACCGTAACCCATGTATCGGCACCTTAATTTCGAACTTTAGAAAATTTTTACTTTCTGTCGTTTTTTTTCTTAGCCCGCGAAATACCCTCTATATGCACCACTATTCCGCGCATTATTTTGACAAAACTATCATTAAACTTTGCGCGCAGATTGCCGATAACCCGCATAACAATTGTTTGCAATCACAAGGAATCGGGCATGGCTTCATTTACATCATTAGGCGTAGGCTCAGGCTTACCACTGGACACGTTGCTAAACAACCTGACTATTGCTGAGAAAAAACGTCTAAATCCAATTACTCAGCAACAGACCGACAATACTGCCCGTCTGACGGCTTACGGTACGCTGAAGAGTGCGCTGGAAAAGTTCCAGACGGCCAATACCGCGTTAAATAAACCGGAGTTGTTCAGAAGCAGTAATGTGACGAGCAGTACTGAAGACCTGAAAGTCACCACCGAAGCAGGCGCGGCACCGGGTATTTATACCATCAGCGTCACGCAACTGGCACAGGCACAATCGTTGAGCACCACATCGGTGGCCTCAAACAAAGAGGCTCTGGGTGATGGCTCCGCCACGCGTACCATTAAAATTGAGCAGCCGGGCCGTAAAGAGCCGCTGGAGATTAAACTCTCCCAAGATAAGACCACGCTGGATGATATCAGCAAGGCAATTAACGATACCGATAGCGGTATCTCCGCCAGTATCGTGAAGGTGAAAGACGGCGAGTTCAAACTGGTGCTGACCGCAGCAGAAGGTCTGGACAGCAAGATGACCATCTCTGTTGAGGGCGACAGCAAGCTTAACGATATGCTGGCTTACGACAGCACGACCGGTACAGGAAAAATGACTGAGCTGGTTCAGGCCCAGAACTCCAAGCTCACGATGAACGGTATCGATATTGAACGTCAAAGCAACAAAGTCACCGATGCTCCGCAGGGTGTTACGCTGGAACTGACCAAAAAAGTTACCGACGCGCGCGTGACGGTGACGAAAAGCAATGAGAAAGCCACGGAAGCGATTAAAGGTTGGGTGGATGCCTATAACTCACTGATCGATACCTTTAATACGCTGACCAAATATAAAGCCGTAGATGCAGGTGCGGAAGGTCAGGACAAAGACAACGGCGCGCTGGTCGGTGATAGCGTAGTACGTACGATTCAGACAGGCATTCGTGCACAGTTTGCTAACTCCGGTGCTGAAGGCGCTTTTAAGACACTGAATGAAATCGGCATCAAACAAGATGGCAAAACCGGCAAGATGTCCATCGATGATACCAAGCTGAAAAAAGCGCTGGATGAAAACACCGCCTCTGTTCGCGAACTGCTGGCTGGCGACGGTAAAGAAACCGGCATCACCACCAAAATTGCCGCTGAAGTAAAAAGCTATCTCGCCGATGACGGCATTATCGACAATGCGCAAGACAGCATTAACGCCACGCTGAAAAAACTGACCAAACAATATCTGTCAGTTAGCGCCAGCATTGACGACATGGTTGCGCGTTATACGGCGCAGTTTACCCAGCTTGATAGCATGATGAGCAAACTGAATAACACCAGTACCTATCTGGGCCAACAATTTACAGCGATGAATAAATCCTGATAACACGAGGTAAGCATGTATACCGCGAGCGGTACCAAAGCCTATGCACAGGTCAGCGTGGAAAGCGCCGTGATGAGCGCCAGCCCACATCAGCTGATTGAAATGTTGTTTGATGGTGCGAACAGCGCCCTGGTGCGCGCTCGCCTGTTTATGCAACAGGGTGATATCGTCGCCAAAGGTGAGGCGTTAAGTAAAGCCATTAATATTATCGACAATGGCCTGAAGGCAGGACTTGATCAAGAGAATGGCGGCGAAATTGCCACCAATCTGTCTTCACTGTACGACTATATGATTCGCCGTTTACTGCAAGCTAACTTGCGTAATGATTGTCAGGCCATTGAAGAAGTCGAAGGGTTACTCGGCAACATTGCAGATGCCTGGAAACAGATCTCACCGAAAGCATCTTCCCAGGAGTCTCGTTAATGACCTCAGCCGTGGAGTTTATCAACCGTTGGCAGCGCATCGCGCTGCTCAGTCACTCACTGCTGGAACTGGCGCAGCGCGGTGAATGGGACCTTTTACTGGAACAGGAAGTTACCTATCTGCAAAGTATTGAAGTGGTCATGGAAGAGCAAACTCCACCAGGCATTACACGAAGTATTCAGGATTTAGTGGCCGGGTACATTAAACAGACGCTGGATAACGAACAACTGCTCAAAACATTGTTACAGCAGCGTCTGGATGAACTCAGCAATCTCATCGGTCAGTCGACGCGCCAAAAGACGCTAAATAACGCTTATGGCCGTCTTTCCGGCATGCTGTTAGTTCCCGACGCCCCCACTGCCCCACAATAATTTCCCGTCTCGTCTGAATAATCTTCCATACTCCAGAGGTCGGCCAAACGACTTCTGGAGCACGGAAGATGAAAAATCCCACGTTATTGCAGTATTTTCACTGGTATTACCCCGAGGGCGGTCAACTCTGGCCCGAACTTGCCGAACGCGCAGGTGGACTCAATGACATCGGCATCAATATGGTGTGGTTACCTCCCGCTTATAAAGGCGCTTCCGGCGGCTATTCCGTCGGCTACGACTCCTACGATCTGTTTGATCTGGGCGAATTCGACCAAAAGGGAACCATCGCTACCAAATATGGCGATAAAAACCAGCTGCTGGCGGCGATAGACGCGCTAAAACACAATGATATTGCCGTACTGCTTGACGTGGTGGTTAACCACAAAATGGGCGCGGATGAGAAAGAGAATATTCGTGTCCAGCGGGTTAACGCCGAGGATCGCACGCAAATAGACGATGAGATCGTCGAATGCGAAGGCTGGACGCGCTACACCTTCCCTGCCCGCGCAGGCAAGTACTCGCAATTCATTTGGGACTTTAAATGCTTCAGCGGTATTGACCATATCGAAAACCCAACCGAAGACGGCATTTTTAAAATCGTGAACGACTACACCGGCGAAGGCTGGAACGATCAGGTTGATGATGAGTTGGGTAATTTTGATTATCTGATGGGCGAAAACATCGATTTTCGCAATCACGCGGTCACCGAAGAGATCAAATACTGGGCGCGTTGGGTGATGGAGCAAACCCAGTGTGACGGCTTTCGTTTAGATGCCGTGAAACATATTCCGGCATGGTTTTATAAAGAGTGGATTGAGCATGTGCAGGAAGTCGCCCCCAAGCCGCTGTTTATCGTCGCGGAATACTGGTCGCATGAAGTCGACAAGCTGCAAACCTACATTAATCAGGTGGAGGGGAAAACCATGTTATTCGACGCCCCTTTGCAGATGAAATTCCACGAGGCCTCTCGTCAGGGACGCGATTACGACATGAGTCAGATTTTCACCGACACCCTGGTGGAAGCCGATCCGTTTCATGCCGTCACGCTGGTGGCCAACCACGACACTCAGCCCTTGCAGGCGCTGGAAGCCCCTGTCGAGCCATGGTTTAAGCCGCTGGCCTATGCGCTGATCCTGTTGCGCGAAAACGGCGTGCCGTCAGTGTTTTATCCTGACCTCTACGGGGCGCATTACGAAGACACCGGGGGAGATGGCGAAACCTATCCTATCGACATGCCGATCATTGAACAGCTTGATGAACTGATCCTCGCGCGCCAGCGCTTCGCGCACGGGGTACAGACGCTCTTTTTCGATCATCCTAACTGTATCGCTTTTAGCCGCAGCGGAACGGACGAGGATCCCGGCTGTGTGGTGGTACTGTCAAACGGCGATGACGGGGAAAAGACCATCAATCTCGGTGCGAATTACGGGAATAAAACCTGGCGCGACTATCTGGGAAATCGCGAAGAAAGCGTGGTCACCGATGAGAACGGTGAAGCGACGTTTTATTGTAACGGCGGTAGCGTCAGCGTGTGGGTGATTGAAGACGTGTTATAAAGCTCAACCCCGGTGGCCGTTGGCTACCGGGGCGTATAGCTTATGGCAATGGCGTGGCCAGCGGCGTTTTCTTTAACGCGTCAGCACATTCCTGCGTCGGGCGGTCGACCCGCTGCAGCGTCATACCGTCATATTCCAGCGTATTGCCTTCCCGCTCAATCTCATACAGCTCGCGTTTCACCGTCACGTT
>NZ_SZWS01000061.1:26965-29464 GCF_005281245.1 Citrobacter sp. wls826 | reverse complement strand
GAGATCGCCAGAGATCATCGTCAGTTTCCCCGGCAGCGCGATCACTCGCTGCCACTGGCGACAATCCAGCGTGTCGCCCTCTTTTGTTACCACCAGGCTGGCAATCGCTTCCGGGCTCACCAGACTGCGTTGCGGACCTTTTGACTGCCAGTATCCTTCCAGACCGGCTGGCGCTGGCGTTTTCACCACGTCGTTATAATTTTCTACTTCGGCGCATCCGGTAAGCGCCAGAAATACAGCAACGATTGCTAATTTTTTCATCATTCATCCTGCATGCGAAGAAAATGGGATTGTGGCATTAAAGGCCTGATGTCGCCAGCCTTTCGGCAGTGTCGAGAAAGATTGATCCAGACGGTGTTACCTCTTATTACTCATAGTCAAAAATTCTGATCGGTGTAGTATCCACACTTCTTGTTACATACCTTCTGAGTTCAGAGGCACAACGCATGTCATGGCAACACTTCAAACAGGCCTGGTTAATTAAATTTTGGGCCCCCGCCCCTGCGGTCATCGCAGCGGGTATTCTCTCTACCTACTATTTCGGCATTACGGGAACCTTCTGGGCCGTTACCGGCGAATTCACTCGCTGGGGTGGTCAAATCCTGCAACTGTTTGGCGTTCACGCCGAAGAATGGGGATACTACAAGCTGATCCATCTCGAAGGCTCACCCCTGACCCGCATTGACGGCATGATGATCCTCGGTATGTTCGGGGGCTGTTTTGCTGCCGCATTGTGGGCAAACAACGTCAAATTACGCATGCCGCGCAGTCGGGTGCGCATTATGCAGGCGATAGTCGGCGGAATGATTGCCGGATTCGGCGCCCGGCTGGCAATGGGCTGCAACCTGGCCGCTTTCTTCACCGGTATTCCACAGTTCTCGCTACACGCCTGGTTTTTCGCCCTGGCAACGGCTATTGGCTCATGGTTTGGCGCACGCTTTACCCTGCTGCCGATGTTTCGTATTCCGGTCAAAATGCAGAAAGTCTCCGCCGCTTCTCCGTTAACGCAAAAGCCAGATCAGGCCCGTCGCCGTTTCCGCCTCGGCATGCTGGTGTTTATCGCCATGATCGGCTGGGCGCTCCTCACTGCGATGGATAAGCCCAAACTTGGTTTGGCCATGCTGTTTGGCGTCGGGTTCGGGCTGCTGATTGAACGGGCGCAAATCTGCTTCACCTCCGCCTTCCGCGATCTGTGGATTTCCGGTCGCACCCATATGGCGAAAGCGATCATCTTCGGGATGGCGGTCAGCGCCATCGGTATCTTTAGCTACGTACAACTGGGCGTCGAGCCTAAAATCATGTGGGCAGGTCCGAATGCGGTGATCGGCGGCTTGCTGTTCGGCTTCGGCATTGTTCTGGCGGGCGGGTGTGAAACGGGCTGGATGTACCGCGCCGTTGAAGGCCAGGTGCATTACTGGTGGGTGGGTCTGGGCAACGTTATTGGCTCGACAATTCTGGCCTACTACTGGGATGATTTTGCTCCCGCACTTGCCACCAATTGGGACAAAGTGAATCTGCTCAACACCTTCGGCCCGCTCGGTGGCCTGCTGGTAACCTATCTGCTGTTATTTACCGCGCTGATGCTCATCATCGGCTGGGAAAAACGCTTCTTCCGTCGCGCTGGGCTGACGCCTGCCAAGGAGTCTGTATGAAAAATATCGTGCCTGATTATCGCCTCGATATGGTCGGCGAGCCGTGTCCGTACCCGGCTGTCGCCACACTGGAAGCGATGCCGCAATTGAAGAAAGGTGAGATTCTGGAAGTGGTGAGCGATTGCCCGCAGTCAATCAACAATATTCCACTGGATGCGCGTAATCACGGCTATACGGTGCTGGATATTCAGCAGGATGGTCCAACGATTCGTTATTTGATTCAGAAGTAATGCAATTCTCCCGTTGCCCGACGCAGCGGGAGAATGTTCGGCTTGCTACACCTGCATCGACATCACTTCCTGATACGCCGACACCAGTTTGTTGCGCACCTGGATCCCCATCTGCATCGATACCGACGCTTTTTGCATATCGGTCATCACATCGTTCAGCGCAATACCCGGTTCACCGAGGGTAAATTTCTCAGCCTGCACACGGGACGCGGTTTGTACATCGCTGATCCTGTCTAACGCCGCATGCAGTTGACCGGCAAAGCTCACGGTCGGTTGTGGCTGCATATCCTGCATTTTTGCTGACATCGCCGTGGTCTGTAGCTGGCTGATGACTCCTTCAATCCCCTGTATTGCCGACATTCTGATCCCCTGGATAATTTTTTACGTAGTTGAGATTACCAGTTAGTCAATAAGATAAAGGCGTTAAATAACGATAAAAAACCACGGTTTTTAACGCATAGAAAAATTCGAAACCGCAAATAATGAGACCGTCAATTTTTCGAGTTTGCTGACCCGGGAGTGAGTCTTGTTCCACTTTGCAAAAAACGCCGTCCACGATAAGCCACGAGGTGCGAGATGAGTGCGACAGCATCGACTGCAACCCAGCTTAAACCTCT
>NZ_SZWS01000061.1:22702-26885 GCF_005281245.1 Citrobacter sp. wls826 | reverse complement strand
GGGAGCCGCTGCCGTCGCGATCATCGTGGCGATGGTCCTGTGGGCCAAAGCACCTGACTACCGCACGCTGTTCAGCAATCTTTCCGATCAGGATGGTGGCGCGATCGTCACCCAACTGACGCAGATGAACGTTCCCTACCGTTTTACTGAGGGAAGCGGCGCCATTGAAGTTCCTGCCGATAAAGTCCACGAACTGCGTTTACGTCTGGCGCAGCAAGGTCTGCCCAAAGGCGGCGCGGTGGGTTTTGAACTGCTGGATCAGGAAAAGTTTGGTATCAGCCAGTTTAGCGAGCAGGTCAACTACCAGCGCGCGCTGGAAGGTGAATTAGCCCGTACGATTGAAACGTTGGGACCGGTAAAACGCGCCCGCGTGCATCTGGCTATGCCGAAACCGTCGCTGTTTGTGCGTGAGCAAAAAGCGCCTTCAGCCTCCGTCACCGTCAACCTGGAGCCGGGTCGCGCGCTGGATGAAGGTCAGATCAGTGCGGTCACGCATCTGGTTTCCAGCGCTGTTGCAGGCTTGCCGCCGGGCAACGTTACGCTGGTCGACCAGGCGGGGCATCTGTTAACCCAGTCGAATACCAGTAGCCGCGATCTTAACGATGCGCAGCTGAAATACGCCAGCGACGTCGAAGGCCGCGTTCAGCGCCGTATCGAATCAATTCTGTCGCCGATTGTCGGCAACGGTAACGTACATGCGCAGGTCACCGCGCAGCTGGATTTTGCCAACAAAGAGCAAACCGAAGAACAGTACCGTCCAAACGGTGATGAGTCCCAGGCCGTGCTGCGTTCTCGTCAGTTGAACGTCAGTGAGCAGGTCGGTAGCGGAGCACCAGGCGGCGTCCCGGGCGCGTTGTCAAATCAGCCCGCTCCGGCAAATACTGCGCCAATCGCCAACCCACCCGCTAATCAGCAAAACGCGCAAAATACGCAAAACGCACAGACGGCGAATAACAGTAATAATGCCGGCCCGCGCAATACTCAGCGCAATGAAACCAGCAACTATGAAGTTGACCGCACCATTCGCCATACCAAAATGAACGTTGGCGATGTGCAGCGTCTCTCGGTGGCTGTCGTGGTCAACTACAAAACGTTACCAGACGGCAAACCGTTGCCGTTAACCGCCGAGCAGATGAAACAGATTGAGGATCTAACCCGCGAAGCGATGGGATTCTCCGACAAGCGTGGCGATACCCTGAACGTGGTGAACTCTCCCTTCACGGCGACCGACGATTCCATTGGCGAGCTACCGTTCTGGAAACAGCCGTTCTTTATTGATCAGTTAATGTCCGCAGGTCGTTGGTTGCTGGTTCTGTTGGTGGCGTGGATCCTGTGGCGGAAAGCCGTTCGTCCGCAGTTGGTCCGTCGCAGTGAAGAAGCGAAAGCCGTACAAGAACAAACGCGTGTCCGTCAGGAAACCGAAGAAGCGGTAGAAGTTCGCCTCAGCAAAGACGAACAAACCCAGCAGCGTCGTACTAATCAGCGTCTGGGAGCAGAAGTCATGAGTCAGCGTATTCGTGAAATGTCAGATAACGATCCGCGCGTCGTGGCGCTGGTCATTCGCCAGTGGATGAGTAACGATCATGAGTAATCTTACCGGTACCGATAAAAGCGTCATCCTGCTGATGACCATTGGCGAAGATCGCGCGGCGGAGGTGTTTAAGCACCTTTCCACGCGCGAAGTTCAGGCGCTCAGTACGGCGATGGCCAACGTTCGCCAGATTTCCAACAAGCAGTTGACGGAAGTGCTGGCCGAATTTGAACAAGAAGCCGAACAGTTTGCCGCGCTGAATATCAACGCCAACGAATATCTGCGCTCCGTGCTGGTGAAAGCGCTGGGCGAGGAACGTGCCTCCAGTCTGCTGGAAGATATTCTGGAAACCCGCGATACCACCAGCGGCATTGAAACGCTTAACTTTATGGAGCCGCAAAGCGCCGCCGACCTTATCCGCGACGAGCATCCGCAGATTATCGCCACCATTCTGGTGCACCTCAAGCGGGGCCAGGCCGCCGATATTCTTGCGCTGTTCGACGAGCGTTTACGTCACGACGTGATGCTGCGTATCGCCACCTTTGGCGGCGTACAGCCTGCCGCGCTGGCAGAACTGACCGAGGTACTCAACGGCCTACTCGATGGCCAGAACCTCAAGCGCAGCAAAATGGGCGGCGTGAGAACGGCGGCAGAAATTATCAACCTGATGAAAACCCAGCAGGAAGAAGCGGTTATTACCGCCGTACGCGAATTCGACGGCGAGCTGGCGCAGAAAATTATCGACGAGATGTTCCTGTTCGAGAACCTGGTGGATGTCGACGATCGCAGTATCCAGCGCCTGCTGCAGGAAGTGGATTCCGAATCGTTGCTGATTGCCTTGAAAGGTGCCGAACAGCCGCTGCGCGAGAAGTTCCTGCGCAACATGTCGCAACGTGCTGCCGATATTCTGCGCGACGACCTCGCCAACCGCGGTCCGGTGCGTTTGTCGCAGGTGGAAAACGAACAGAAAGCCATTCTGCTTATTGTGCGTCGTCTGGCGGAAACCGGCGAGATGGTGATAGGCAGCGGCGAGGATACCTATGTCTAACGAACTGCCGTGGAAAGTCTGGACCCCGGACGACCTCGCCCCACCGATGGCGGAGTTCGTCCTGGCTGACCACAGCGAAACCCCGCTGTCAGAAGAAACAGAAGAACCAGAGCTTTCCGCAGAGCAACAGCTTGAACAGCAGCTCGCACAGCTGCAACTGCAGGCCCATGAGCAAGGTTATAACGCGGGTCTGGCGGAAGGTCGACAAAAAGGCCACGAACAAGGTTATCAGGAAGGCCTGAGTCAGGGGCTGGAGCAAGGCCAGAACCAGGCGCGCGCTCAGCATGCGCCGATCCACGCCCGCATGCAGCAACTGGTGAGCGAGTTTCAGAATACGCTGGACGCGCTGGACAGCGTCATTGCCTCGCGTCTGATGCAAATGGCGCTGGAAGCTGCGCGTCAGGTTATAGGTCAGACGCCTATTGTGGATAACGCTGCGCTGATTAAACAAATCCAACAGCTGTTGCAGCAAGAACCGCTGTTTAGCGGTAAACCGCAGCTACGCGTACATCCGGACGATCTCCAGCGTGTAGAGGAGATGCTCGGTGCGACCCTCAGCCTGCACGGCTGGCGGCTGCGCGGCGATCCGACGCTGCATCACGGCGGCTGTAAAGTCTCTGCCGATGAAGGCGATCTGGATGCCAGCGTCGCCACGCGCTGGCAAGAACTCTGCCGTCTGGCAGCGCCGGGAGTCGTGTAATGACCACTCGCCTGACTCGCTGGCTCAACACGCTGGACAGCTTCGAAGAGAAAATGTCGCTACTGCCTGCGGTGCGCCGTTACGGTCGCCTGACCCGCGCCACCGGGCTGGTGCTGGAGGCCACGGGATTACAGTTGCCGCTGGGCGCCACCTGCGTTATTGAACGCCAGGACGGCAACGAAACCCAGGAGGTCGAAAGTGAAGTCGTGGGCTTTAACGGTCAGCGTCTGTTTCTGATGCCCCTCGAAGAGGTTGAAGGCGTTCTGCCCGGCGCACGCGTGTACGCAAAAAACATTGCCGGAGAAGGCCTGCAAAGCGGGAAGCAATTACCGCTTGGCCCTGCATTGCTGGGTCGTGTGCTTGACGGTAGCGGAAAACCGCTCGACGGTCTGCCCGCCCCGGATACCACCGAAACCGGGGCGCTGATTACGCCGCCGTTTAACCCGCTACAACGCACCGCGATTGAACACGTCCTGGATACCGGCGTACGTCCCATCAACGCGTTGTTAACCGTCGGTCGCGGTCAGCGTATGGGACTTTTCGCGGGCTCCGGTGTCGGTAAAAGCGTTCTGCTCGGCATGATGGCGCGCTATACCCAGGCCGATGTTATTGTCGTGGGTCTGATTGGCGAACGTGGTCGCGAAGTTAAAGATTTTATTGAAAATATTCTCGGTACCGACGGTCGTGCACGCTCGGTGGTGATTGCCGCTCCCGCAGATGTCTCGCCGCTGTTACGTATGCAAGGCGCGGCCTATGCCACGCGTATCGCCGAAGATTTTCGCGATCGTGGACAGCACGTATTGCTGATTATGGATTCCCTCACCCGCTACGCGATGGCGCAACGTGAGATCGCCCTGGCGATCGGAGAGCCGCCGGCAACGAAAGGTTATCCCCCCTCAGTATT
>NZ_SZWS01000061.1:20314-22644 GCF_005281245.1 Citrobacter sp. wls826 | reverse complement strand
CGCCGGGAACGGTATTCACGGCGGCGGTTCCGTTACCGCGTTTTACACGGTACTGACCGAAGGTGACGACCAGCAGGACCCCATTGCGGATTCCGCGCGCGCGATTCTGGACGGCCACATTGTGCTGTCCCGTCATCTGGCCGAAGCGGGTCACTATCCGGCCATCGATATTGAAGCCTCGATCAGCCGCGCCATGACCGCGCTTATTAGTGAACAACACTATGCGCGGGTACGTAACTTTAAACAGCTGCTATCCAGCTTCCAGCGCAACCGCGATCTGGTCAGCGTGGGGGCGTATGCCAAAGGCAGCGATCCCATGCTGGATAAAGCCATCGCCCTATGGCCACAACTGGAGGCATTCTTACAGCAAGGCATTTTTGAACGGGCGGACTGGGAAGATTCTCTGCACGCGTTAGAACTGATTTTCCCTGGTGTGTGAGTAAGCAGGAGAGCATAGGTCATGGCACAACATGGTGCATTAGCCACACTGAAAGACCTGGCTGAAAAAGAGGTAGATGACGCCGCTGTCTTATTGGGAGAGATGCGTCGTGGCTGTCAGCAGGCGGAAGAGCAGTTGAAAATGCTGATCGATTATCAGCATGAGTATCGCAACAATCTGAACAGTGACATGGGTCAGGGTATTACCAGTAATCGCTGGATCAATTACCAACAATTTATTCAGACGCTGGAAAAAGCGATTGAGCAACACCGCCAACAGCTCAATCAGTGGACGCAGAAAGTAGACCAGGCATTGAACAGTTGGCGCGACAAAAAACAACGTTTACAGGCGTGGCAGACTCTGCAGGACAGACAAACCTCGGCGGCGTTACTGGCCGAAAACCGCCTGGATCAGAAAAAAATGGATGAATTTGCTCAGCGTGCAGCTATGAGGAAACCCGAATGATTACTTTACCCCAACTGATTACCACCGACACCGACGTAGCCGCAGGTCTTCAGTCAGGCAAAGCGGTTGATTCACCCGAGGATTTTTTAGCGCTGCTGGCGGGTGCATTAGGTGCGGACAACGCGCAGGGTAAAGACGCCCCGCTGTCGTTTGCCGACTTACAGGCGGCCAGTAGCAAACTGCAAAAAGGGTTACTGCAAAAAAATGGCGATTCAGCACCGTCGCTCAAGTTGACCGAACTACTGGCGCAAAAAGAGATGCACACTGATGCTTCTCTTGTCGGCATGACAGACGCTCAGCAACTGTTGTCTGCCCTCACGCCCTCACTGAAAGTTAATGCCCTGACGACACTGGGCAAAGTCGCTCAGCAGGATGAAAAAAACACCGCACTGAGCGATGAGGATCTCGCCAACCTGAGCGCGTTGTTCGCCATGCTGCCAGGACAACCGCAGACCACACCGGCCGTCGACAGCGCGCCAGCCCCCGTTGATGCGACGCTTTCGGCGTTATCACGAGGCTCGGTACACAGCGCTATCGCCGATAATGCTGGCGAATTGCTGCCAGGTGATGCCAAAAAAGGCAAAGCGGATATTGCAACGCCTGCCAGCAGCGTAGATCAGACAAACAATCCGACATTAACCCCGTTGACGGCAGCGGCGACGACCAGAGCGGAAATTGAAAGCTCCCCTTCGCCGACCAGCATTGGCATGACGACGGCGCCGTTAAGTGGCCCGCAGTCCCACGCTCAGCCGTTACCGACCGCCGCACCTGTGCTAAGCGCGCCATTGGGTAGCCAGGAATGGCAGCAATCACTAAGCCAGCACGTCACTCTGTTTACTCGCCAGGGCCAGCAAAGCGCAGAACTGCGTCTGCATCCACAGGATCTGGGCCAGGTGCACATTTCCCTCAAGCTGGATGACAATCTCGCGCAGTTGCAAATGGTATCGCCACACAGTCACGTGCGCGCTGCGCTGGAAGCTGCATTACCGATGCTGCGTACGCAGTTGGCTGAAAGCGGGATCCAGCTTGGACAAAGCAGTATCAGCAGTGAAAGCTTTGCCGGTAATCAGCAGTCTTCCGGGCAGCAACAGCAGGCGGGTCGCGCTCAGGGACAAGACATTTTTGCCGCTGAAGATGACGCCGTACTGGCAGCGCCAGCCTCACTGCAAGCCGCAGCACGCGGTGATGGAGCAGTAGACATCTTCGCCTAACGCCAGAGGTAGCATGATTATCCGCGTCTTTTCCACGCTTTGTCGTGGACAGGACACGGGATAATCAGCCCATAAGCTGTACCGAAACAGGAAGCCCGTATCTGATGACTGACTCCGCGATTAACAAAAAAAGTAAACGCGCTATTTGGATCCCTCTGCTGGTATTGATTACCCTCGCCGCCTGCGCAACTGCGGGTTATAGCTACTGGCGCATG
>NZ_SZWS01000061.1:12282-20277 GCF_005281245.1 Citrobacter sp. wls826 | reverse complement strand
AGCAGCAGCCGTCCGCCAGCGTCAAAGCGGAACCGGCTCCACCGCCAGCCCCGGTATTCTTTGCGCTGGATACCTTTACCGTCAATCTGGGTGATGCGGACCGTGTACTGTATATCGGTATCACGCTGCGCATGAAAGACGAGGCAACGCGTTCACGTCTTAACGAATATCTGCCGGAAGTGCGCAGCCGCTTGCTGCTGCTGTTCTCTCGCCAGAACGCGGCTACGCTCGCCACCGAAGAAGGTAAGCAACAGCTCATTGCCGCCATCAAAGAGACGCTCGCGACTCCGCTCGTTGTTGGGCAACCCAAACAGGTTGTCACCGACGTTCTTTATACAGCTTTTATTCTGCGGTAAAGACATGGGCGACAGTATTCTTTCTCAGGCTGAAATCGACGCATTGCTTAATGGCGATAGCGAAACTAAAGACGAACCCATTTCCGGTATCGCAAAAGAAAGCGATATTCGTCCTTACGATCCCAACACACAGCGCCGCGTAGTACGTGAGCGTTTACAGGCGCTGGAGATCATTAACGAACGCTTCGCGCGCCAGTTCCGTATGGGATTATTTAACCTGTTGCGCCGTAGCCCGGATATTACCGTGGGTGCGATCCGTATCCAGCCATACCACGAGTTTGCGCGCAACTTACCGGTTCCGACCAACCTGAACTTAATCCACCTGAAGCCGCTGCGCGGTACGGGTCTGGTGGTGTTCTCACCGAGTCTGGTATTTATCGCCGTCGATAACCTGTTCGGCGGTGATGGCCGCTTCCCGACGAAAGTGGAAGGCCGTGAATTTACCCATACCGAACAGCGCGTTATCAACCGCATGCTGAAGCTGGCGCTGGAAAGCTACAGCGACGCGTGGAAGGCCATCAATCCGCTGGAAGTGGAATACGTTCGTTCCGAGATGCAGGTGAAATTTACCAATATCACCACGTCTCCTAACGATATTGTGGTCAATACCCCATTCCACGTTGAAATTGGCAACCTGACCGGTGAATTTAACATCTGTCTGCCATTCAGCATGATTGAACCGTTGCGTGAGCTGCTGGTGAACCCGCCGCTGGAAAACTCGCGTAATGAAGATCAGAACTGGCGCAATAATCTGGTGCGTCAGGTTCAGCATTCTGAGCTGGAGCTGGTGGCAAACTTTGCTGACATTCCGCTGCGGCTATCCCAGATTTTAAAACTGAAACCCGGCGATGTACTGCCGATTGAAAAACCCGACCGCATTATTGCTCATGTGGACGGCGTGCCTGTACTGACCAGCCAGTATGGCACGGTGAACGGTCAGTATGCGTTACGCGTAGAACATCTGATAAACCCGATTTTGAATTCGCTGAATGAGGAACAGCCCAAATGAGTGATATGAATAATCCGTCCGATGAGAACACTGGTGCATTGGACGATCTGTGGGCTGACGCGTTAAACGAGCAAAAAACCACGCCCACCAAAAGTGCGGCCGATGCGGTATTCCAGCAGTTAGGTGGCGGCGACGTCAGCGGTGCCTTGCAGGACATCGACCTGATCATGGACATTCCGGTCAAACTGACCGTCGAATTGGGCCGAACCCGCATGACCATCAAAGAGCTGCTGCGTCTGACGCAGGGTTCGGTCGTCGCGTTGGATGGTCTGGCGGGCGAGCCGCTGGATATCCTGATCAACGGTTACCTGATTGCCCAGGGTGAAGTGGTGGTTGTCGCAGACAAATACGGCGTACGTATCACCGACATTATTACCCCATCTGAACGCATGCGCCGTCTGAGCCGTTAATCATGAATACCCAGGCTACAGTTTCTCAGCCAGCCGCCGTACCCGGCTCACCGCTGGTTCAGGTAAGCGGCGCGCTGCTTGGGATCATCGTATTGATCCTGGCTGCAGCCTGGGTGATTAAGCGTATGGGGTTTGCCCCCAAAAGCGCCGGTACGCGCGGACTGAAAGTTGCGGCAAGTACCTCACTGGGTCCACGTGAGCGCGTGGTGATTGTTGAGGTTGAAGATGCGCGCCTGGTACTGGGCGTCACGGCCTCGCAAATTAACGTGCTGCACACCCTGCCCCCGGCGCCTGCTGATGCAGAAGAAAAACCGGCCTCCCCCGCGGATTTCCAGGCCATGATGAAGAGTTTGCTTAAGCGTCCCGGGAGATCCTGATGCGCCGTTTGTTATCTATCACGCTGGCAGGCTTATGGCTTTTCAGCCCAGTAGCCCTCGCCCAGCTCCCGGGTCTGGTTAGCCAGCCGCTGCCTGGCGGCGGACAAAGCTGGTCTTTGCCCGTGCAAACGCTGGTGTTTATCACCTCGCTGACGTTCCTGCCCGCCATTTTATTGATGATGACCAGCTTCACCCGCATCATCATCGTTTTCGGTCTGTTACGAAATGCGCTGGGAACCCCTTCGGCCCCCCCGAACCAGGTGCTACTGGGCCTGGCGCTATTTTTGACCTTTTTCATCATGTCGCCGGTAATCGACAAAATCTACGTCGACGCATATCAGCCGTTCAGCGAAGAGAAAATCTCTATGCAGGAAGCCATGGAGAAAGGCGCACAGCCGCTGCGCGAGTTTATGTTGCGCCAGACCCGTGAAGCCGATCTGGCACTCTTCGCGCGCTTAGCAAACAGCGGTCCCCTACAGGGACCAGAAGCCGTACCGATGCGGATTTTGCTTCCAGCCTATGTCACCAGCGAGCTGAAAACGGCATTCCAGATAGGCTTTACCATTTTTATTCCGTTTCTGATTATCGACCTGGTCATCGCCAGCGTGCTGATGGCGCTCGGGATGATGATGGTCCCCCCGGCCACGATCGCGCTACCGTTCAAGCTGATGCTGTTTGTGTTGGTAGACGGTTGGCAGTTGCTTGTCGGCTCGCTAGCTCAAAGCTTTTACAGTTAGAGGCGCGAAATGACACCTGAATCGGTCATGATGATGGGCACAGAGGCGATGAAAGTCGCCCTGGCCCTTGCCGCGCCTTTGCTGTTGGTCGCCCTCGTTACAGGTCTTATCATCAGTATTTTGCAGGCGGCGACCCAGATAAACGAAATGACGCTGTCCTTCATTCCCAAAATTGTCGCGGTTTTTATCGCCATCATTGTTGCCGGCCCGTGGATGCTTAACCTGCTGCTCGACTACGTGCGTACGCTGTTCAGCAATATCCCCTACATCATCGGGTAGATGACATTATGCTGCAGGTGACCAGCGTTGAGTGGCTCCACTGGCTGAATCTTTACTTCTGGCCTTTGCTGCGCATCCTGGCGCTCATCTCAACGGCTCCAATTCTCAGCGAGCGCGCGATCCCCAAACGAGTAAAACTGGGGCTGGGGTTAATGATAACCGTCGTTATCGCTCCGTCGATTCCCCCGGTAGACGTCCCTATCTTTTCTATCGTGGCGCTATGGCAGGCAATGCAACAAATCCTGATCGGCATCGCTCTGGGCTTCACTATGCAGTTTGCCTTCGCGGCAGTACGTACCGCCGGGGAATTGATTGGTCTGCAAATGGGTCTCTCCTTCGCAACCTTCTTTGATCCCGGCAGCCGTCTGAATATGCCGGTACTGGCGAGACTGATCGACATGCTCGCCATGCTGTTATTCCTGACTTTTAACGGCCATTTGTGGCTTATTTCGCTGTTGGTGGATACATTTCATACCTTGCCAATCGGCGGCAATCCGGTGAACAGCAATGCGTTTCTCGCGCTGGCGCGGGCGGGTAGCCTGATTTTCCTCAACGGGCTAATGTTGGCCCTGCCGATAATGACGCTGCTACTCACCCTAAACCTCGCACTCGGTCTGCTGAATCGCATGGCTCCTCAGCTGTCGATTTTCGTCATCGGTTTTCCACTCACCCTCGCCGTGGGTATTTCATTAATGGCAGCCCTGATGCCATTAATTGCGCCATTCTGCGAGCGATTATTCAGCGAAATTTTTAATTTGTTGGCTGATATTGTCAGCGAAATGCCCGGAAAATAATAACCCTTAATTTTTACCCTGTTTTACTAAGGATTGTCCTAAATTTAAAAAGTGACAACATCCACCAGGATATCTCTGTCGCGGTTTATTTATTATTGACTCACTCACATAACGCAACATTTACTTTACTTTAAGATGTTTCCTGGCAAATTATACGCAACTTTACGGGATAGTAATTTCGCCTGAAAAACAGCGAAAGCGTCATCTTGGGTCGTTATTATTCCGTTTAGTTGTGATGAAAATAATCAGGTAAGGGGAATTATCGTTACGCATTGAGTGAGGGTATGCCATGTCAACGATTATTATGGATTTGTGCAGTTACACCCGGCTAGGGTTGACCGGATATCTGGTAAGTCGGGGGGTGAAGAAAAGGGAAATCAACAACATTTCCAACGTTGAGGAGCTCAGTCTCGCCTGTGTCTCTCAACAGCCCGCTGTGGTGTTTATTAATGAGGACTGCTTTATCCACGATCCTGCTAATAGCCAGCAAATAAAGCAAATCATTAATCAGCATCCCGGCACATTATTTATTGTGTTTATGGCAATTGCCAACGTGCATTTTGATGAGTATCTATTAGTCAGAAAAAATTTATTGATTAGTTCTAAGTCGATTAAACCAGATTCACTGGATGAACTCCTTGGCGATATTCTGAAAAAAGAAGTAGATTTTGTCATTGATGTGAATCTACCGACATTATCATTGAGCCGTACCGAGTCCAGCATGCTACGCATGTGGATGGAGGGTCAGGGAACAATACAGATATCCGACCAAATGAATATCAAGGCCAAGACCGTGTCATCCCATAAGGGGAATATAAAACGAAAGATAAAGACGCATAATAAGCAAGTTATCTATCACGTTGTGAGACTCACCGATAACGTTACCAATGGTATCTTTGTGAATACGCGCTAACACGTTCTGACTGGTGGCGAATCCACCAGTCAGGATCATGCAGCAAAACTCACCTTATTCTACTTTTTCCACGAAGATACCATCCTGATGACCTGTTTCATTAAAGAACCAGATACCGAGCGGGTAGTCTTCCAGCGAAACCAGGTACATGGTGCCTTCACTAAACTCTTCGATAGCCAGTACCACGCCCGGTCGACGAGGACCGCCGTCCGTTTTGACTGTGACCCGATCATTCACCTTCATAGTTTTCCTCCTGTGGCTTTGTGCCAGTGTAGAACAATTTCCTTTTTCTGGCAGCGCCCGCCTCGCGCGATTGCGGGTTTTATCGACGGTCTATACTTAAGTTGTGCGTATCTGATGTTTGGATGCGCTCCCCCGGTATCCTTAACGGTTGAGAGGTATGAGGATGAAAACCGCGAAAGAGTACAGCGATACGGCCAAACGTGAAGTCAGCGTCGATGTGGACGCGCTACTGAAGGCAATCAACGAAATCTGCGAGAGTGAAATTCATCGCAGTCAGGATGACCCTGAACGCGTCAGCGTCGACGGACGTGATTACCACACGTGGCATGAACTGGCCGACGCGTTCGAGCTTGATATCCATGATTTTAGCGTGTCGGAGATCAATCGCTGACTGAGGGCGAAAAAAATCCCGGCCCTTATCGGGTCGGGATCAAGCTTGCTTATGCAAGAAGCACTTGAAAATTCGTTACACCAGGAAATCTGATGTGAAACAAACCTTATCTGCAATTTTTTTGCCTGACAAGTAAATAATTCTCACCAAAATGATAAATATAACTAATGATTGAAAGATCACCCGGTTACGCGCACCCCAGGTGTTCAGGCATCCTGGCAGAGCTTTCTTCGCTCGCCCGGCACCAGTTCATCTTCACGGAATGCTTCCCGTTTGACGCCAAAGCCGTCGTACCAGCGACACTCCACCATTCCGCTGGCATACCCGGTAACGATCATGCGTGGGCCACCCTCTTTGGAGGTGACTTCCTCACTGACAGAAAAGACCATACCTGCCTCCTGTATCAAGAGAAACCTTTACACCTTAGACGACAAAGAAGGGTTTTGCGTAATCAACCCTGCGACAATTAGTGCGAAACTCCGCGCACTCTGGCGACACCTTTCACCAGCAGCACCACTATTGCGCCAATGATAAATCCGAGCACCAGATTCAGCAGGGTCGGAAGCATCAGCGCAATCAATGCACTTTGCTGTTGGGCAAAATGTTCAATCGCATGATGCAGCGGTGTTATTCCGTGCACCACAATTCCGCCGCCAACCAAAAACATCGCCAGCGTGCCGACCACGGAAAGTGTTTTCATAAGCCAGGGAGCAACGACCAGCAACCCTTTACCCAGCGACTGGGCCAGCGTACTGCGCTTTTCTGCCAACCAGTATCCGATATCATCGAGCTTAACGATAATCCCGACCAGGCCGTAGACCCCCACTGTCACCACTAACGCGATGCCAGATAACACCAACACCTGATTCAACAATGGCGCATCCGCTACAATCCCCAGCGTAATCGCGACAATCTCAGCAGATAAAATAAAGTCGGTACGTATCGCCCCTTTGATTTTGTCTTTCTCAAAGGTGAGTGGATCCTGCGCTGCCAAAGATGTCAGACGCTGCTGACGCTCTTCCGGGGTTTCTTTGTGCTTACGCGCTTCCAGGGTATGGAGAACTTTTTCTACACCTTCAAAACAGAGGAACGCCCCGCCTACCATTAATAAGGGGGTGATCGCCCAGGGAATGAAGGCGCTTATCAATAGCGCCAACGGCACAAGGATAACTTTGTTAACAAACGATCCTTTCGCGACGCTCCAGACCACCGGGAGTTCGCGGTTCGCCCGCACACCCGACACCTGCTGCGCGTTAAGCGACAGATCATCTCCCAGCACACCCGCGGTTTTTTTCGCGGCCAGTTTTCCCATGACAGAGATATCATCCAGCAAGGTGGCGATATCATCGAGTAAGGTCAATAAGCTACTTCCTGCCAAAATTTTTACCCTCAATATTATTTTTTTGCAGTCATAAGTATGAAGTAAAACACGCAATGCTGAAACTGACCTTTCTGGTCAACAAATTTTTAACATCAGCACGTAATTATAAATCTCGCCAGCAAGATAGTTTTGACGTTTACTATGTTGCACCTTTTTATTTCCACCGTGAGGGATTATGCGTTTCAGGCAATTGCTACCGCTTTTCAGTGCGCTTTTCGCGCTGTACATCATTTGGGGTTCCACGTACTTCGTTATTCGCATTGGCGTTGAAAGCTGGCCGCCGTTGATGATGGCTGGCGTTCGTTTTCTCTCTGCGGGGATTTTATTAACAGCATTCTTACTTATCCGCGGACATAAGCTGCCGCCTCTGCGCGTGCTCTTGAACGCCGCGTTAATTGGTATCCTGCTGCTGGCTGTCGGTAACGGACTGGTCACCGTCGCAGAACATCAAAACGTCCCTTCCGGTATTGCCGCCGTAGTGGTCGCTACCGTCCCGCTGTTTACGCTGTGTTTTAGCCACTTTTTTGGCATCAAAACACGCAAACTTGAATGGATGGGGATCGCAATTGGACTCGCGGGGATCATCATGCTGAACAGCGGTGGTAATTTGAGTGGTAATCCATGGGGAGCAATTTTAATCCTGATAGGTTCGATAAGCTGGGCGTTTGGCTCAGTGTACGGCTCGCGCATAACGTTACCCGTTGGCATGATGGCCGGAGCCATTGAAATGTTAGCCGCCGGTATTGTGCTGATGTGCGCCTCGCTGATTTCCGGGGAAAAGTTGACCACTATGCCGACGTTTTCAGGCTTTATGGCGGTCGCCTATCTGGCCGTGTTTGGTTCTATTATTGCCATCAACGCGTATATGTACTTGATCCGCAACGTCAGCCCGGCATTAGCCACTAGCTATGCCTACGTTAATCCGGTTGTCGCCGTACTGTTAGGTACCGGCCTGGGAGGAGAAAGTCTGGCGCCCATCGAATGGCTGGCGCTTGGCGTGATTGTATTTGCGGTGGTACTGGTCACACTCGGTAAATACCTATTTCCCGTTAAAGCGGACGCCGTTGCGACCCCGTCGGAAAAGACGTTACAGTAAATGAATACC
>NZ_SZWS01000061.1:0-12223 GCF_005281245.1 Citrobacter sp. wls826 | reverse complement strand
GCGACACCGCCGCAGATCCACTCGATGACGCGTTCGGACAACGCGTCATCCCCCAGCTTTTCGCGCCCACGCAGGGCGCACTCCCAGACAATCAGTACGCGCCAGCCCAAAGCCTGCAATTTTTCACAATCCCGCGCGTCACGCTGGACATTTTTGCCTATTTTTTCCAGCCAGAACGCTGTTCGTGTGGCGGGGACTTTGAATAGATAGCAGTTGTGATGATGCCAGAAACAGCCGTGGGTAAAAATCACACAACGATAATCATCCACCACGAAATCGGGACGACCGGGTAACGTCGCATCCTGCACGCGAAACGTTACCCCCTGCTCTGTCAGTACGCTGGCAAGGCGTTTTTCAATTGCGGTATCGCGGGTTGCTATCGCCCGCATATTTTTACTGCGCGTCGCTTTATCGTGAACGTCTGCCATGCAGTTTCTCTTTCTCGCGAATAGCAACCGCCTGTTTGATTTTTGGCTCCAGCAGTCTGGCTACCGCCGCAAATGCCGGGACGACCACCGAATTACCAAACTGACGATAAGCCTGTGTGTCTGACACCGGGATCCTGAACTGATAGCCCTGAGGTGATTCAAATCCCATCAGGCGCGCGCACTCTCTGGGCGTCAGCCTGCGCGGACGGTATCGCTGATTGTGCGGATCATCAAAATCCTTTTCACCCAGCGCCATATCCCAACCGCGGTCGATCAAGATCTCCGCCCCATCTTTATAGTAACGCGCCGATAATGTGCGCGTTACGCAATCGGGATTGCCCGGATACACAATGCCATAGCCAAATCCATTGCCCCGCGCCTGATGCTTTTTCGCATAACGATACAGATATTTCCACAGCACCGGCGTGAGCACATATTTTGCATCGACGGTCGGCTCAAGTAGCTCCGCCAGCGTCGTACGCCGCTGAGGATAGCGGGAGACAATATCGCGCAACGTGAAGTCTGATTTCAGATTCAGATCGCGGCGAAAGCCGACGAGCACAATACGTTCGCGATGCTGGGGCAAAAAATGTTGACCATCGATAATTTTCGGATCGTCCGGCCCGTTATCGTGTGCATCAGCCACGTCATAACCCAGCTCATCCAGCGTTTGCATAATGATGCGGAACGTTTTCCCCTGATCGTGACTCTTCAGGTTTTTGACGTTTTCGAGCACAAATATTGCCGGCCGACGCGCATCGATGATGCGCACCACGTCAAAAAAAAGTGTGCCTTGCGTATCGCAGGCGAAGCCATGAGCCCGCCCTAACGCGTTTTTCTTTGATACACCGGCCAGAGAGAATGGCTGACAAGGAAATCCCGCCAGCAGCACGTCATGCTGCGGAACATGCTGGCGGATATGTTCCGCCGCCTGCAGGTCGCTCACCCCATCATGATGACTGAGGGTGATATCGCGAATATCTTCATTAAAATGGTGCTGGTGAGGATCGCAGTAGTGATTCGCTTTGTAGGTGCGCACCGCATGCTTGTTCCACTCACTGGTAAACACGCACTGCCCGCCAATCGCCTCAAAGCCGCGACGAATGCCGCCAATACCGGCAAAAAGATCGATAAAGCGAAAAGCATAATGTGGATGATGCGCAGGCGGCCTCGGCAGCAAGTCGTTCAGATGAGCCAACTCACCGTCGCTGAGGCGATGCCACGTTTCATTGGCAACCACTCGCTTGAAGATGGCCGGACTCCAGCGGTTCTCGCCAACACCATTCAGATGAGCAACCAGCGTTTTCACGTCATATATTTCAAGCAACTTAGCCAAAATCACCTGTGCGGCGGCCTCGTTATCATCTGTCATCGGGTTCATGGAACCTGCTACTGAAAAATTATCCTGCATACATTTAACCGGCCGAAATGGATAGCTGACAGGTTAACATAATTTAGCGCGGTTGACGTTGCGGCTGTACTGGCGACTAACGCAGCTTAAAGGGTTGAATCGCGTCAAGATCCAGCATTTCATATTCTCCTTTTAACTCCGCACTCAGCTTCGCCATGTACGTCAGTAAGAAGTCAGCATTATGTTGCGCCAAATGCCGACCGTGTTCAGTTTGCATCGTCATCGGCAGCGTCAACAATTTGGTCTGGAAGTGATCGAGTGCGTACTGTTTATCATCAAGGTTACGCTGTCGGGCAAACGGATCTTCCGCATCAAACAGCGCCACGCCTAACGCGCCGGACACGGCAAATACCCGTGCTAAACCAATTGCGCCCAACGCCTCAAGCCGGTCAGCATCCTGCACGATTTTGGCTTCAAGGGTTTCTGGTACGATTTTGGCGCTGAAACTGTGCGCCTCAATAGCATGGCACACGGCAGGTAATCGTTGTTGTGGGAAATCAGGGAAATCACGCTTCAAAACGCGACGCGTTTCCTGGGCTGCCAGTACCGACGAACGATGACGATCGGGATGATTCTTCGACAAACTGACGAGATCGTGGAAGTAGCACGCCGTCAGCACCACCAGCCAGTCTACGGTCACATCCATGCTCAACTTTTGTGACGTCATCCAGACGCGACGAAAATGAAAGATGTCATGGGCAGCGTCGTGCCCGGAATGATTGTCACGTAACCAGGCTTCAAATTTCGACTGCCAGTACTGTAGTTCCATACTCTCGCTCTTCGCAGAAAGAAAACCACCTTAGCAACAATTCTCATGTCAGACTACCGTCGACGCTTTTTTATCATCAATACATATTATTCACTTAATAATTATCATCCTCACGGATATATAAATCCATTATTCAAAACAAGCAGTTCAATTATAATACCGCATGCAAAATAAATAACAAATATCAATAGTATACATTTAACAAGATAGAATAAAAGAAATCATAACTATATGATAAAAAATACATTTATATGGACAATATTAATTCAAACGCCATGCAATTTTAATTATATAAAAGCAACAATGAAATATTTTGAAATATCTTAAATACATTTGTTACATGTTATATTTAAAATTAAATGAACTTCATAGATAGTATTCAAATGTAGTCTTTCAGATAGCGCTACATATTCATTTTAATTATTATATAAAGGGAATACATAATGAAAAGAAAAGTACTGGCACTGCTTCTCCCTGCCTTATTCGCTGCAAGCGCAGCAAATGCGGCTGAAATTTATAATAAGAACGGCAATAAAATTGATTTTTACGGCAAGATGGTAGGCGAACGCATCTGGTCGAATACGGATAGCAGTAACAGTGAAAATGCTGACACCTCTTACGCCCGTTTTGGGGTGAAAGGTGAAACCCAGATCAGCAACGAGTTGACAGGTTTTGGTCAGTTTGAACACAACCTCGACGCCAGCAATGCAGAAGGAGTTCAGGAGCAAAAAACCCGTCTGGCCTTCGCGGGCCTGAAATATGCGGATTACGGCTCATTTGATTACGGTCGTAACTATGGCGTAGCCTACGATGCGGCAGCCTACACCGATATGCTGGTTGAATGGGGTGGCGATTCATGGGCTGCGACGGATAATTTCATGACCGGTCGTACCAACGGCGTGGCGACCTACCGCAACACAGACTTCTTCGGCATGGTTGAGGGTCTTGATTTCGCGCTACAGTACCAGGGCAAGAATCACGATGACGATTACGCTAAAGCAAATGGCGACGGCTACAGCATGTCGGTGGACTACAACGTAGATGGCTTTGGTTTCGTCGCGGTATATGGTAAATCCGACCGTACGGATAAACAATCCATCGATGGCTATGGCAGCAACGCTGAAGTCTGGTCTCTGGCAGCAAAATATGACGCCAACAGCGTTTATGCGGCAGCGATGTATGGCGAAACGCGTAATATGACCCGAACCGGAACCGATCGCGGTTTTGCAAACAAAACGCAAAACGTTGAAGCAGTCGTTCAATATCAGTTCGACTTTGGTCTGCGTCCATCCCTGGGTTACGTTTACTCGCAGGGTAAAGACCTGGGAGCCAGAAATGGACACGACGGTGTTAACGCTGACCGCGTGAATTACGTCGAGCTCGGCACCTGGTACTACTTCAATAAAAATATGAACGTCTACACAGCGTATAAATTTAACCTGCTGGATAAAGAAGACGGCGCAATTACTGGCAACGCAATTGACGATCAGTTTGCCATGGGTATTGTGTACCAGTTCTAATTTCCACAAACTCAAAAGCCCGCGCTGCGGGCTTTTTTTTGTTCAACGAAGCGTATTTTTTACCACACGGGCATTACAACGATAAACTTGTGAGGATACTCAAAGAAAAAGACATCCATGAGAACTGTCGTTGAAAGCAAGGCGTGCAAGTGCTTGAAATGACGCGTGAAGACTATCTCGCCCTGCTCTCTGAATACGCTGAACGCGACATTCCATACGATCCAGACCCATCGGACGTTTCAACGTGGCACCTGCCATCAAAGTTCTGCTGCTGAGTGAACGTGATGAACAACTGCACCTTGACCCTGTACTTTGGGGATACGCCCGAGGTGGTGGGATAAACCGCTGCTAATTAACGCACGGTCTGAAACAATGGCCGACAAAGGACTGGTAGATATTTACGACAGACAACCGTTGGTAGTGCTACCAGTGCTACCGGAAGCCGCGCACGAATGGATGAAGCAGGATCTTGGAGGGAAAGAAGCAGCTGAAATTGCAACTGACTGTGTCGTGCCGGCTGATAAATTTATATGGCATGCCGTAACACGTGCCGTCGGAAATGTGAAAAATCAGGGAGCAGATTAAATTAAGCCTGTTACTTAACCCGGAGCAGGTCTTCATCGCGGGTGGTATATCGGGGTGACTGCATCTCTCTTTTAATTGCCCACTGTTGCTGGGTACCCTGACCGGCGAAATAAAGCGCTCCCCTTACTTCCTTTGCATTCATATGATCCAAAATCTCCATCAGCTTCTCGCTCCCCCTTGACATGAAAGAAAAAGCCTGCCTTTGACTTGTCGGTATTTTTACTGTCAGGCATGTTGCAAAACTTCCCCTTATCAAATACATTATTTGCAACAATAGTACAACAAACATAACAAAGTGGTAGGTATAACACAATCTGAATTTCGTCATGAAAGAGAAGGTCCACAAGAAAAACTAAACTCCTTTATTAAGGCATAGACACAGATCAAAATATCGTAGCTAAGCGTAAGTTAAAGTTACAAAAATAATTCAACAAAACAAAACGTTACTTAAAGGAAATTTATGATTAAATACATTATCGCCTTAAAATTCGTAATATTCGGGCGTTCACAAGAACTATTCTATTATTGGAAGAGTGAGATTATAAGGAGACCGTATTTTTCAATCATAAGATTACTACGCGAGAAGAAATTAAGACACAGAAATTTCCTTTTTTGGTGGCGCCTAGCCAATGAAATGTACAAAAATGGTGGGAAATACCAAAAAAGAGCAGCAATAAAGCTGAATAACAAGATAATTGAGAGATTTGGCTGTGAAATAGGATTGGGTGCAAATATAGGCAAAGGCTTATTGATCCCGCACCATTCAGGCATCGTTATTCACGGCTCTGTTGACATTGGGGATAATTTAATTATCAGACAAAACTGCGTAATAGGACAAATAGACAAGGATTGCAAATCTTTAAGGTTAACAATCGGTAATAATGTTGACATAGGTGCAAATACATGCATCATTGGGCTTTCTGTCAAAATTGGTGACAATGTCAAAATTGGTGCAATGTCATTTATTAAATCTAATATTCCATCTAACTGCACCTACGTCACAGAAAAAAAATCACGAATTATAGTTTCCCCCTCCTCATAGAGGGGGTATTAATATTTGTTTAAACAAACGTTCAGATGTAAGCAGGAAAAAAACCAGATAGAAAACTGCCGTGTACTTTTCATGATCTCAAAGCCAAGGGAATATCTGATTACGAAGGCTCGAGTAAGGACAAGCAACTATTCTCAGGTCACAAAACTGAAAGCCAGGTTGTGGTTTATGACAGAAAAGTGAAAATTTCTCCCACACTGGATCTTCCAGTCTTGGGCAAATCAGAAGATGATGATGGCGAGTTTTATACCAAGTGAATATACCAACACTATACCAAGTGTGACATGAGTCGTTGAAAGGGAATGAGCTAAGTGTTTGAATAGTGGCGGAGAGAGGGGGATTTGAACCCCCGGTAGAGTTACCCCTACTCCGGTTTTCGAGACCGGTCCATTCAGCCGCTCTGGCATCTCTCCGTTTTGGCGGTTGCCATGATGCCAGGTAATTTGGCATTTTAACAGACCCAGTTCCGTCAATTTCGTTCAAGTGACGAGTTTGCGAGCAAAACGATGATTAAGTGGCCCTGGAAAGAACAAGAAGCAACCCGGAGTGACGATTGGCCGTGGGACGACGCCCTGGCTATTCCCCTTTTGGTGAATCTCACCGAGCAAGAACAAGCCAGACTTATTGCCCTGGCCGAGCGCTTTTTACAACAAAAAAGATTAGTCGCTCTTCAGGGGTTTGAGCTGGACCCGCTAAAAAGTGCGCGCATTGCTCTGCTATTCTGTTTACCTGTTCTGGAAATGGGGATTGAGTGGCTCGACGGGTTTCATGAAGTTCTCATCTACCCTGCCCCATTTGTCGTAGACGATGAATGGGAAGACGATATTGGACTGGTGCATAATCAACGCGTGGTACAGTCCGGGCAGAGTTGGCAGCAAGGCCCGATAATCCTCAACTGGCTTGATATTCAGGATTCCTTTGATGCCTCCGGCTTTAATCTGATCATCCATGAAGTGGCGCACAAGCTTGATATGCGTAATGGCGATCGTGCCAGCGGTATTCCGGCGATTCCCCTGCGCGAAATCGCCGGTTGGGAACACGACCTGCATGCTGCAATGAACAATATTCAGGATGAGATCGATCTGGTTGGTGAAACTGCGTGCAGTATAGATGCCTACGCAGCGACCGATCCTGCTGAATGCTTTGCCGTGCTATCCGAGTATTTTTTCAGTGCTCCTGAATTATTTGCTCCGCGTTTTCCTGCCTTATGGCAGCGTTTCATCCAGTTTTATCGCCAGAACCCCATGGAGCGGTTACGTGATACCCGGGGAGACGACGATTATCGCTCACCAAACACGCATTAACACTGAATTTGAAGATTAATTAACCAATTGAAATGACGCGCTAATTTTACTGTTGACACCTCATGATGAGGTCAGTAATATGCGCCTCGTTCACACGATTCCTCTGTAGTTCAGTCGGTAGAACGGCGGACTGTTAATCCGTATGTCACTGGTTCGAGTCCAGTCAGAGGAGCCAAATTTAAGAAGCCTGCTTAGGAAACTAAGCAGGCTATTTGCTTTTCACGTCTGTGTAAAAGCTGCCTCTATAAGCGCTCAGTCTGCCATAACTCCCCATTCCATGCCGCATCACATCGTTGATTAAAGTTGTGTAAATGTAAATCGTTTAAACTTTGCAATTATTGTAAGTGCTAGTGATTATCATTTATTGTACGCGAGCCAAAAGAACGAGCCCCGACTCGGTTCACTGTATGTTCCAATTACTCTGGGATAAAAACGATGAATGCTCTGACTCGCACCGGATTGCGCCGTATCACGCTTGCCTCTGCCCTCCTCTTCTCTGTCAGCCTGCCGGCTTTCGCTCAGGAAACGTTAACGCTTTACACCACCCGTGAACCGGGCCTGATCCAGCCTTTACTTGATAGCTGGACTAAAACCAGCGGTATCAAAGTAAGTACGGTCTATATCAAAGACGGTATGCTTGAGCGTGTTAAGGCGGAAGGCAAAAACTCCCCTGCCGACCTGCTGATGACCGTCGATGCCGGAAATCTCATCGATTTAGTTGAAGCCGGCGTCACTCAGCCGGTAGAGTCAGAAGCGCTGAAAGCCGCCATTCCGGCGAATCTGCGCGGTGCGGATAATCAGTGGTTTGCGCTTTCAATGCGCGCCCGCGTACTGTATGCCGAGAAGTCGCTGCCAATCGATAACTGGCATTACGAACAGCTCGCCAGTCCTGAATACAAAGGTAAAGTTTGTATTCGTTCCGGTCAGCACCCCTACAACACGGCGCTGATCGCCGCGATGATTGCCCATCATGGTGAAGCTAAAACCGAAGAATGGCTACGCGGTGTCAAGGCTAACCTGGCGCGTAAAGCCACCGGCGGCGATCGCGATGTTGCCCGCGATATCCTCGGTGGAATTTGTGATATTGGTCTGGCCAACTCCTATTATGTCGGCCATATGAAAAACGCCAAAGAAGGCAGCGATGCTCGTCAGTGGGGCGATGCCATTAAAGTCGTTAAACCAACCTTTGAAAATGGCGGTACGCACGTCAACATCAGCGGCGCTGCCGTTGCCCGCTATGCGCCAAATAAAGCCGATGCCGTTAAGCTGATGGAATATCTGGTTTCCGCGCCTGCCCAGCAGCAGTATGCGAAAGCGAACTTCGAATATCCGGTACTGAAAGGCGTAACGCTTGACCCGGTCATTAGCGCCACAATCGGTGAAATCGAGGTCGATAAAACACCGCTCACAGAGATCGTGAAGTATCGTAAACAAGCTAGCCTGCTGGTAGATAAAGTTGGATTCGATCAATAAATCGCTGCAGTTTCCGACGTTACGCGGCCTGGTTTCCGGGCCGCAGTCATTATTAACGCCGTTGCATCTTGGCGCGTTGTGCGTCGCGCTTGGCGTCCTGACCCCCATCGTTGCACTGATCTGGCAGGCCACGCAGGCTGATTTATCCCACTGGGATAATCTTATGACATATGTACTGCCTTCAGCGCTAAAAAACACCGTGCTGTTGCTAGCGGGTGTCGCGATAATGGTTGGCGTCATTGGCGTAGGCAGCGCATGGGCGGTAACGGCATGGGATTTCCCTGGGCGAAAAATTCTCAGTTGGGCGCTGCTGTTGCCGCTGGCAATGCCGACCTACATCGTTGCCTTCGCATGGCTCGATCTGCTGCATCCGATTGGCCCCCTGCAAACCTTTATCCGTTTCTTACTGGGCTTTGACAGCCCGCGACAGTTCCGCCTGCCCGATTTACGTTCCCTTTCCGGCGCAATAATCTTGCTCGGATTAGTACTTTATCCTTACGTGTACCTGACAACCCGCGCCATGTTTATCAGCCAGCCGGCCCATCTGTTGGAAGCTGCACGTACGCTGGGTTGCAGCGCAACCGGGACTTTTTTTCGTGTTGCTCTCCCCATGGCTCGCCCGGCACTGGCCGTCGGGATCAGTCTGGCGCTGCTGGAGACGCTTAACGATATTGGCGCGTCGGAATTTCTCGGGGTACAAACGTTAACCGTTACCGTATACACCACATGGATCTCTCGCTCTGATTTATCTGCCGCAGCGCAAATCGCCTGCATGATGCTGATGTTTATATTCTTTATTCTGACGCTGGAATTTTATGGCCGCAGAAAACAGGGATTCAGCAGCCGTAGCCTGCGGGAAATTCAACCCACCCGCGTGCAAGGCTGGCGTGGCTGGCTACTCGGTGTCGTTATTTCGCTGCCGGTTGTGCTGGGCTTTCTGGCCCCGGTGCTGTTTTTAATCTGGGAAAGCGCCAAACGTATAGGTGACGAGAGCCCTATATCCTCCTCGTTACTGTCTGCATTACAAAATACGTTATCACTGGCCGCGGGAACCACGTTGGTGGTGGTTTGCGTCAGTATGTTGGTAGCCTGGAGCGCGCGGCATAGCGCCGCAGACAACGCGATGCCAGGATTTCGCCGTGGTGTAATGCGTCTGGCTTCTTTAGGCTACGCGGTTCCCGGTACAATTCTGGCAATTGGTTTTTTAACCCCCGCCATGGCAGTCGACCGCTGGCTGGCAGATTTACTGGATGTTCGCGGCCTGCCGCTGATGTCCGCCGGGATCCTGCTGGTAATTTGTTGTGCCATGCGTTTCCAGGCGATTGCTATCGGCGCACTGGATTCCGGCTTGGGCCGCATTCCGCCTTCGCTGGAGCAGGCTTCTCGTCTGTTGGGTGAGAATGGTGCGGGCACATTTGCACGGGTTCATTTCCCATTGCTGCGCCCGGCGTTAGTGAGTAGCGCCCTGCTGGTTTTTGCCGATGCCATGAAAGAACTGCCAACAACGTTGCTGTTGCGCCCGGTAAACTTCGAAACGCTGGCAACGTTGCTGTATGCAGAAGCCGCCCGTGGAACCTATGAAGAAGGTGCTATCGCCGCGCTAATGATTGTTTTAGCTGGCACGCTACCGGTTATTTTGTTGGTGCGTCACCAGATGACTCGCCGTGGTTAAGAGAGTAACAATGTCAGAAATTGCATTACGACTCCAGGATGTGCATGTTGCCTACGGCAACAGCCAGCAATCGGTGCTGAGCGGGTTTTCAATGTCGGTACGTAAAGGAGAGATCGCTTGTTTACTGGGCGCTTCAGGTTGCGGAAAAACCACAGTGTTACGCGCAGTTGCCGGATTTGAACGGCTGCGAAGCGGAGAGATCTATGTGTCGCAGCGCCGCGTTGCCGGTTCCGGTGTTCATCTGCCGCCGGAAAAACGGCATGTCGGCATGGTCTTTCAGGAATATGCGTTATTCCCTCACCTGACCGCGCAACAAAACGTGGCCTTTGGGTTACGACGTATGCCGCGTGAGCAGCAGCAGTTCCGGGTGGCGGAACTGTTAAAAATGGTGGAGTTGCACAGTCATGCCAGCCGTTATCCGCATGAACTGTCCGGCGGTCAACAGCAGCGTATCGCTCTTGCGCGCGCGCTGGCGCCGCATCCGGAAATCCTGCTGCTCGATGAGCCTTTCTCCAGCCTTGATAAGCGCACGCGTGAGCGTCTTGGCAACGAGGTGCGGGATATTTTGCGTGCCGCCGGGCAAACGGCACTGCTGGTTACACACAGCGAACACGAGGCGCAGCTAATGGCAGACCATATTGGCGTGGTAAAAATGGGACAATATCAAATTAAAAAAGCGACCCACCCAGACTAAAGGTCACAGGGTCGCCTTGAAAATTAGTAATGGGTCTGAATCAGACTGATATTCACCGGCATGCCGGAGCGTCTTTCCAGTGCCTGATTTCCGCGACTCATATCCACGTCATTCCCGCTGATGAAGGTGCGCAGCGCGGGGGTGACTGGCAAGGGAACTTTTCTGTCAGACTCGTATTCCGACCGGTTTCGTGACAGTGGTTCATGCACTTCCACCCAGCGACTACCGTCCGGCTCTACGCTGTATTTCACCGGTCGGTCTATCAGTTGCACACGCGTCCCTACCGGTACGGTATCAAACAGATATTTAATGTCGTCATTACGTAAACGGATACACCCCTGACTTACCCGCAGACCAATACCGAAATTCGCATTTGTGCCATGAATGGCATAAAGCCTGCCGATATAAATCGCATACAGTCCCATCGGGTTATCTGGCCCGGCAGGAACAAACGCCGGCAGGCTTTCCCCACGCGCTGCGTATTCGCGCCGGGTATTCGGCGTAGGCGTCCAGCTTGGTGCTTCCTGCTTACGTTCTACCGCCGTGACCCAGTTACGCGGCGTTTCTCTGCCCGCCTGGCCAATGCCAATGGGTAAAACCTCAACCGTATTGCTGCCAGCGGGATAATAGTAAAGGCGCATTTCTGCGACGTTGATTACGATCCCCTCGCGTACAGTATCCGGTAATATCAGTTGCTGTGGCACAACCAGCGTAGAGCCAGACTTAGGCAGAAAAACATCCACGCCGGGATTGGCCTCCAGCATATTGCTCAACCCCTGTCCGTACTGCGCGGCAAAAGCTTCCAACGGCTGAGTGTTTCCTGAAGGTACCGTAATGGTCAAAGGGCTCCCTACCAGGCGACTGCCTTCAGGCGGGAGCGGATAACTCACCGCCTGCGCGCTCTGACTCACGAGCAGCATAATGAGTGAACAAAGCAGTTTTACACGACGCATCTTTTTCCTTTCCTTCGCCGCAGCAGATATCCGTTAATTATAGCTTTTATTATCAGTTTTAGTGGGTTACGCCTAAAATCCGCATAAAAAAGCCGCCTGAGGCTAATGCAGTTCAGTTAACGCCTATGTATCAGAAAGCATCACCTGTGTTGGCAGAAGTTATGAATATGCTATCTCACGGTAAGGGTTCCGTTCACCTCATGTGCATCGTTTATCTGAAACACCGATTCCTGTGAACGTGTAAAGGGCGTTCTCCGCCACGCCCTTTACAATCCCGGCTCCCGGCGGGAAAATTGCCGCTCCGCGGTCCCCTCCGTTTATTCCTCCAGGCTACCGGGCCGGGCGCGAGGTAGCATCCCTGCA
>NZ_SZWS01000051.1:186417-188633 GCF_005281245.1 Citrobacter sp. wls826 | reverse complement strand
TGGCTCGTCTGATGAAAAAAGCGATGCCGCTGGTGAAAGAGAACCGCCGTGACACCGGTGATGCCTACAGCTTTAACTGGTCGATTCGTATTGCACCTGATTTGCAGATGCCGTTCGAGCCGTCCCATGAAAACATGGCTAACCTGAAGCTGTACCCGGATCAACCCGTGGAAGTACTGGCGGCAGACCTGCGCCGTGCGTTCTCGGGGATTGTAGCCGGTAACGTGAAGGAAGTCGGGATCCGCGCCATCGAAGAGTTTGGCCCGTACAAAATCCACGGTGACCGCGAAATGATGCGCCGCATGGACGATCTCCTGCAGGGCTTTGTTGCACAGCATCGTATGAAGTTACCTGGCTCCGCGTATATCCCTTGCTACGAGATTTGCGCCTAACCTCCAACAGCCGCCAGCAGACGCTATCGCGGTGACAGTTTTGTCCATATCAAAGCCGGGTTTGGCGCATCAGCCTCCCGGCTTTTTTTAGTGATACCAGTCACATAGCTCAGACAATCATATAAATACCGATGATGTTTCATTAAAAATAGCGCGCTACGCAAACGATTACCTTTAAAACCCAACCGTGATTTATCTTAGGAAATTATTATTAGTCGCCAAAATCCTCTAAAAACAACAGTTTTTACAGCGTAACGCTCGTATCTTCGCGCCTTCGCTTTCATGATATATGTCGTTAATGTTAGCCTTCGCGCCCGTAAATTCGCTTTGACTATTTTTTAACAGATTAATGGTCCAAATTTATCCACATAAAAGGTGGATTATTGCATTTGGGATCGCGATCACTGATACATTCATTACTAAAATGTATCTTTCCGCCCGCAAATTATTACGGCGAAAAATTATATAAAAAATCGCTCAACGAATTTCGATTTACAGTCGGGTATTTTCTCATTGGATTGACCCCAAACCCGACTTTTTAAGCTTCCTCCAGGAGAAATAGATGGAAAACACTCAAACCAGCACTATCGTTACGGGCCAGACCCGCAGCGCATGGCGCAAGACAGATACCATGTGGATGCTGGGCCTTTACGGCACGGCGATTGGCGCGGGTGTATTGTTCCTGCCGATTAACGCAGGCGTAGGCGGTATGATTCCGCTGATCATCATGGCGATCCTCGCTTTCCCAATGACCTTCTTTGCACACCGCGGCCTGACTCGCTTCGTGCTGTCCGGTAAAAATCCGGGTGAAGACATTACTGAAGTTGTAGAAGAGCACTTTGGTGTAGGCGCAGGTAAACTGATTACCCTGCTCTACTTCTTCGCTATCTACCCAATTCTGTTGGTCTACAGCGTAGCCATCACCAACACCGTCGAAAGCTTTCTGACCCACCAGCTGGCAATTACGCCGCCGCCGCGCGCAATCCTGTCTCTGATCCTGATTGTCGGCATGATGACCATCGTGCGTTTCGGTGAGCAGATGATCGTGAAGGCGATGAGCATCCTGGTATTCCCGTTTGTTGCCGCCCTGATGCTGCTGGCGCTGTACCTGATCCCTCAGTGGAGCGGTGCCGTTCTGGAAACCCTGTCCTTTGACTCTGCAGCAACCACCGGCAACGGACTGCTGTTGACCCTGTGGCTGGCAATTCCGGTAATGGTGTTCTCCTTCAACCACTCACCAATCATCTCCTCCTTCGCCGTGGCGAAGCGTGAAGAATACGGTGATGAAGCTGAGAAGAAATGCTCTAAGATTCTGGCATTCGCTCACATCATGATGGTGCTGACCGTTATGTTCTTCGTCTTCAGCTGCGTATTTAGCCTGACCCCAGCGGATCTGGCCGCAGCGAAAGAGCAGAACATCTCTATCCTGTCTTACCTGGCAAACCACTTTAACGCGCCGATCATTGCCTGGATGGCACCGATTATCGCGATTATCGCTATCACCAAATCCTTCCTTGGCCACTACCTGGGCGCACGTGAAGGTTTCAACGGTATGGTGATTAAGTCTCTGCGCGGCAAAGGCAAAACCATCGAAATCAACAAACTGAACAAAATCACTGCGCTGTTCATGCTGGTAACCACCTGGATTGTGGCGACGCTGAACCCAAGTATCCTCGGTATGATTGAAACCCTGGGTGGCCCAATCATCGCGATGATTCTGTTCCTGATGCCGATGTATGCAATTCAGAAAGTACCGGCAATGCGTAAATACAGCGGCCATATCAGCAACGTCTTCGTTGTGATTATGGGCCTGATCGCTATCTC
>NZ_SZWS01000051.1:147158-186359 GCF_005281245.1 Citrobacter sp. wls826 | reverse complement strand
CTGCGCCGCTCCTCGGGGCGGCGCACCTCGATACACAATGGACGCCTCATGATTAGCGTATTCGATATTTTCAAAATCGGCATTGGCCCTTCCAGCTCCCACACTGTTGGCCCGATGAAAGCAGGCAAACAATTCACGGATGACCTGATTGCACGCGGAATTCTCACTGACGTAACCCGCGTAGTGGTTGATGTCTATGGCTCTTTGTCTCTGACGGGGAAAGGTCACCATACCGACATCGCGATTATTATGGGCCTGGCGGGTAATCTGCCGGATACCGTAGACATTGATGCCATCCCGGCCTTTATCCAGGATGTGAATACTCATGGACGTTTGCTGCTGGCAGACGGTCAACATGAGGTCGAGTTCCCGGTCGACAAGTGCATGAATTTCCATGCGGACAATCTGTCTCTGCACGAAAACGGGATGCGTATTACCGCACTGGCGGGCGAAAAGGCCATTTATAGCCAGACTTACTATTCCATTGGCGGTGGGTTCATCGTTGATGAAGAACATTTTGGTTTACCGAACAACTCTCCGGTAAACGTGCCGTATCCGTATAAATCTGCGGCTGATTTGCAACGTCATTGCCAGGAAACCGGCCTGTCGCTTTCCGGTCTGATGATGCAAAACGAACTGGCGCTGCACAGCAAAGAAGAGCTGGAACAACACTTCGCCAACGTCTGGGACGTCATGCGCAGCGGGATTGAGCGCGGCATCACCACCGAAGGTGTATTGCCGGGCAAACTGCGCGTTCCACGTCGCGCGGCGGCGCTGCGTCGTATGCTGGTCAGCAGCGACAAAACCACCACTGATCCGATGGCGGTTGTTGACTGGATCAACATGTTCGCGCTGGCCGTGAACGAAGAAAACGCTGCCGGTGGACGCGTGGTTACGGCGCCAACTAATGGCGCATGCGGGATTGTTCCTGCCGTGCTGGCGTACTACGACAAGTTTATCCGCGAAGTGAATGCTAACTCGCTGGCACGCTACATGCTGGTCGCGAGCGCCATTGGTTCACTGTACAAGATGAACGCCTCTATCTCTGGCGCCGAAGTGGGCTGTCAGGGTGAAGTCGGCGTTGCCTGCTCCATGGCTGCGGCCGGTCTGGCTGAACTGCTGGGCGGTAGCCCAACGCAGGTGTGCATCGCGGCGGAAATCGGTATGGAACATAACCTGGGTCTGACCTGCGATCCGGTTGCCGGCCAGGTGCAGGTACCGTGCATTGAGCGTAACGCCATTGCTTCGGTTAAAGCAGTGAACGCCGCACGTATGGCGCTGCGCCGTACCAGCGAACCGCGCGTGTGCCTTGATAAAGTCATCGAGACCATGTACGAAACCGGTAAAGACATGAACGCCAAATACCGTGAAACATCTCGCGGCGGTCTGGCGATGAAGATTGTCACCTGCGATTAAGTCCCACCACGTTTCAGGATCTGTAGGCCGGATGAGGCGCTCGCCGCCATCCGGTCTACGGATAACGCTATTTCGCAACACTCGCCTCCCCTCGCCGTGAATGTTACCCTACAAACTTATTTGTTAGGGAGAACACCGTGGCCGTCCACCTGCTCATTGTCGATGCACTGAACCTTATCCGCCGCATTCACGCCGTACAGGGCTCACCCTGCGTAGAGACGTGCCAGCACGCGCTCGATCAGTTGATTGTGCACAGTCAGCCTACGCACGCCGTGGCGGTATTCGATGATGAAGCGCGCAACAGCGGCTGGCGTCACCAACGGTTGCCTGACTACAAAGCAGGTCGCCCCCCGATGCCTGATGAATTGCACCAGGAAATGCCCGCCTTACGCGCCGCTTTTGAACAGCGCGGCGTCTGCTGTTGGGTCTCCAGCGGGAATGAAGCCGATGATTTAGCCGCAACCCTGGCGGTTAAAGTGAGCCAGGCGGGACATCAGGCTACCATCGTCTCAACCGATAAAGGCTATTGTCAGTTGCTCTCCCCGACGCTGCGTATTCGTGACTACTTCCAGAAGCGCTGGCTGGATGCACCGTTTATTGAGAAAGAGTTTGGCGTGCTGCCGCAGCAGTTGCCTGATTACTGGGGACTGGCCGGGATCAGCAGTTCGAAAGTACCGGGGGTTGCAGGTATTGGTCCCAAAAGCGCCACGCAGCTGCTCGTACAGTTTCAACATCTGGAAGGCATTTACGCGCATCTTGATGAAGTACCGGACAAGTGGCGCAAGAAACTAGAGAAGCACCAGGAGATGGCGTTTCTGTGTCGCGATATCGCACGGCTGCAAACGGACTTACATATCGACGGAAACCTGCAGCAATTACGGTTGGTGCGATAGGTCTGTTGCCAAATGGCGCTGTGCTTATCTGGCCTACACGTCGAACACCCCGGTAGGCCGGATAAGGCTTTCACGCCGTCACGCTGAAAAATTACCAGGCGGTGTGGTACAGCTCAACGATATCCCCAAGATTCGCTTCACGGGGATTTCCCCCGGTACAAACATCGTCAAATGCCGCCTGTGCCAGCGCAGGAATATCCTCTTTACGTACGCCAACATCGCGTAAATGCAGTGGGATCCCTACATCGCGGTTAAGGGCGAAGACGGCATCTACTGCCGCTTTACGTGCCTCTGCCAGCGTCAGTTCTTCAACCTTAACTCCCATCACCCGGGCGATATCGCGAAATTTTTCCCCGGTGAATTCGGCGTTATAGCGCATCACGTGCGGCAGCAAAATGGCATTTGCTACGCCGTGCGGCGTGTTATAAAACGCGCCTAACGGGTGTGCCATTCCATGCACTAATCCCAGACCAACGTTGGAAAAGCCCATCCCGGCCACGTACTGGCCCAGCGCCATCGCTTCCCCGGCCTGGGTATCGCCCGCAACGGAACCACGTAATGCCCCAGCTATCATTTCAATGGCTTTAATGTGCAGCGCATCGGTAAGCGCCCACGCCGCCCGCGTAATGTACCCCTCAATAGCATGGGTCAGGGCATCCACTCCGGTGGCGGCTTTTAGCGCCGCTGGCATGCCGTCCATCATGTCTGCATCGATGAACGCTACCTGTGGGATGTCATGGGGGTCGACACAAACAAACTTACGCCGATTTTCTTCGTCAGTGATCACGTAGTTAATGGTCACTTCCGCTGCCGTTCCCGCGGTGGTGGGGATAGCCATAACCGGCACGCTCGGGTTGCGCGTTGGCGATAACCCTTCAAGGCTGCGTACATCCGCAAACTCAGGGTTATTATTGATAATGCCAATCGCTTTACAGGTATCCTGAGGGGAGCCTCCGCCGATGGCGATCAGATAGTCTGCGCCGCTTTGCTGAAAGACACCCAACCCTTCCTGCACCACCGCAATGGTTGGGTTAGGAATAACGCCTGAATAGATTTCCCATGCCAGACCAGCAGCATCCATTCGGGAAGTCACCTTATCGACAACGCCGCACTGCACCAGATTTTTATCAGTCACAATCAACGCTTTGCGATAACCACGACGGATGACTTCATCGGTTAATGCACCAACAGCTCCCCGGCCAAACCATGCCGTTTCGTTCAGAATCATTCTGTTCGCCATCGTATTTCTCCTTTTCGCTATGCGAAATTACTCTTCAATGCGTAATCCGTAAGATTTGAATTTCTCCAGCACAATGGCGATCTCCTCGTCATCCAGCACCGGCACCGGGTCAACAATCGCCAGCGTGCTCAGATAAAGGCGGGCCAGAACTTCCACTTCATGCGCCAACCACAGTGCTTTTTCCAAATTCGCTTCACAAGCAATCAACCCATGGTGCTGTAAAAGCGTTGCCTTACGGTTTTTCAGGGCGACGCTCACATGCTCTGACAGCTCTCGTGTACCAAACGTCGCATAAGGCGCACACGGAATAGAGTTCCCCCCAGCCGCCGCAATCATGTAGTGAATTGCCGGGATAGGGCGATTAAGAATAGAAACGGCCGTGCAATGTACGGCATGGTTATGGACAACCGCATTGGCATCGGGACGCGTCTGGTATGCCGCCAGGTGAAAACGCCATTCACTGGAGGGTAATTGTCCTTTATCATATTTCCCGTCGTTATCTACATACACGATCATATTTTCAGTAAGTCTTTCGTAAGGAATACCGCTGGGCGTGATCAGCATCCCATTTTCATAACGCGCACTCACATTTCCCGCCGTCCCCTGATTCAATCCAAGGCTGGTCATTTCAAGGCAGGTTTCAATGATTTCTCGCGACAAACGCATTCTTTCCATAATGATTCTCCGGGTACAGTTTCCCCTCGTCTTTATTGCGAAAAATGCAGCCGCAGAGTAAGACGGGTCAGGTTTCAGATACAGGCAGCCACTGAACGTATATATTCAGGTTCAGTAGGCCGATTTATTTATAGCGGCGTATTAAGGTTGTCTTACGCGCTTAATAAGTTTCATCTCAACTTTTACAGTTTCTTTAATTGGCTGGTCATCAATAGCACTCATCATCATATCGAACGCTTTTTCCGCCCAAACATTTTCATCCTGCTGCATTGACCAGACATTATTGGCGAGGAATCCCAGCATTGGGTGTTCATCGAATGTCCCAATATTAATTTCAGGTGGAATTGTGCCAAAACGATTACGAATAGCGTTAATGGCCCCCTCCAGTACGGGTAATGATGAGGCGATAAATGCCTGTGGGCAGCCCTGTTCGCCGATCAACTCATCCATCAGTCGATAACCCCCCTCGGGCGTGTTGTCCGGCCCTTCGCGCACCCAATCGCTATGCAAAATACCATTATTGTTCAATGCATTAAGATAACCTTGCAAACGGTCGCCGATGCTGGGTAATCCGGTATCTCCCACCAAAAACCAGATCGGCGACTTTCCAGCGTCAAACAAACTTTGCGTCAATTTTTCGCCGCCCAAAATGTTATGGCTTTCTACCAGAGCGTTATCGGTATACTTAAAATCACGGTCAAGTAACACCATCGGTTTTCTGACCTGACGTAAATGGTGCTGCTGATTCTCTAATGTTGAGGGAACAATAAAAAGGCCATCGACATTGCGAGCTATTAACGCTTTGGTCAGTTTATTTTCGTAATCAACATCGTCATAGGTACAGCTAATCGTTAGCTGATAACCGGAACGACGACAGCGTTGCTCAAGTTTTTCTGCGAGTGTGGCAAAAAACACGTTGGAAATATTGGGCACAATCAATCCCAACGTATCCGTTTTATTCAATTTCAGGCTGCGTGCTGAATGGTTAATGACGTAACCATAGCGCTCGACATATTCATTAATACGCGTTTGGGTTTTGACACTGATTCGATATTGCTCTGCTTTCCCGTTCAGCACCAGTCGTACGGTCGTAACCGATAAATTCAGATCGCTGGCTATCTGTTCTACTGTTTTAGCCATTTATATGCCCCAGTTCACATCCAAAAACGTCAATCTACAATCATAAAAGTATTTTAAACTTTTGTCTTACTGCATAAGTTGGTTAATCGCCTGCTGCTGATCCCACATCATCAGATAAGCCTGATATTTGCGGTCATAGAAGTTCCGCCGTGCCGGGTTAGTCTTAATCACCTCGCCTGATCGAACCATCGCCTGGCATGCAGATGGAATATTTTCCCACGCGCCGCAGGCAACCGCGCCAGTGATGGCCGCCCCTAACGTCACCGCATCCTCTTCCTGCATCAGATGAATATCGCATCCGGTGGCATCGGCATATTCTCGCAACCACAGTGGGTTATGCGTTGCGCCGCCGCACAGCGTCAGTCGGGAAATGGTGTGACCGTTTTCGCGCATCACTTCCATAATATGCCGCGTACCGCAGGCGATCGCCTGTAATGTCGCCAGGTACAGACGAGCAACCTGCATCTCGCCTCGCTCAAGAGTCAAACCGCAAACACTCCCCCGGGCATCGGGTCGCGCGCGCGGTGAACGATTGCCGTGGTGATCGGCCAGCACATGCAAATAACGACCAGGCTCTGGCTCCAGCGCCTCAAGTGCGGCAACCCATTCATTAACTAAAACGATGGGATGGCAACCCCGCGCCTCAGCCTTGTGAAATAGTGCCGCGCTGGCTCCTGACTCCTGAAGTGTCCAGTCGACTAACGCCCCAGCGGCACTTTGCCCCCCTTCTGTCAGCCAGTAGCCTGGCAGCATGGCTGACCAGTACGGCCCCCATACACCAGGTGTATGAATCTCCTGCTCACTGCACAGCATATGGCAATTTGACGTTCCGCTGATCAACGCCAACGTCCCCTCAGGCTCAACACCGGCAAGCGCTACTCCGCCCGCATGGGCATCAATCATTCCGCTGGCGACGACCACTGCAGTCGTCAGCCCCAGCGCCTGGGCCGCATCGGCGCTAAGCGTTCCAACGGCAGCGCCTGGCGGCAGGATCCGCGACGGGATTTTTCCCAACAAATCCGTTAGCTCAACAGCGTCAAGCAGGGAGTGGCTAAAGCGTTGTTCATGTGCCAGATAGTTCCATTTACACGTCAGCGTGCACAGACCAGCAACATCACAGGCGGTAGCTTTAGAGACCAGAAAGTCCGCCAGATCGTAGAAGCGATGCGCACTCTGCCAGGTGGCTGGAAAATGGTTTTTCAACCACAGTACTTTAGGAAGCTCCATTTCGACGCTGACTTCACCGCCAACGTAGCGCAGAGCCGGATCCTGCGTGGCGTTTATACGTTGCGTCTCCTGCGCCGCACGATGATCCATCCACATGATGATGTTATGGTCCGATGGTTCGCCTGGTGAAACCGCCAGACCCCGCCCCTGTTCATCCAGTGCCACCAATGAACAGGTGGCATCAAATCCCAATGCGCGAATCTCCTCAATGCGAACCCCGGATGACGACACCGCCTCCTTCACTGCATGGCAAACCTGCTGCCAGATTTCTGCAGATGACTGCTCAACCCGCTCAGGACCGGGTCGAAACTGCGAGATGGCGTGTGTCGCAAAAGCCAGCCGTTTGCCACTGGCATCAAAGACACCAGCCCTGACGCTGGCGGAACCGACATCCACACCGAGGAAATATCCACTGCCCATAGTAACTCCCTGACGCTGGCGAATGATGGGGCGAGCACGTCGCCCCAACGGTGTTATTTTTTACCGAATGGGTGTAACAGCTTGTCAATTTCCGGGGTGTCAATGTTCTTCGCATTAACGAATTTAACCGGAATATCAATTTCTTTCGGTACAGACTGACCCGATACCGCTGCATTTAGTGTCTTGATACCCTGGTAGCCAATCTGATAAGCGTCCTGCACGACAAAGCCCTGAATGACCCCAGACTTCAGGAAAGCAATGATTGCCTCGGTGCTATCAAAACCAATCACTTTCACTTTGCCTTTCAGGTTTTGACTATCAATGGCGTTTGCTACGCCCAGCGTTGAGCCTTCATTGGTGCCATAAATCCCTGCAATATCAGGGTTGGCCTGGATCATATCGATGGTTTTATCCATCGCTTTTTGCGGATCGCCATCGCTGTACTGGACCGGTAGCACCTGGATTTCCGGGTATTTCTCCTTCATGCGGGCAATAAACCCTTCCGAACGCTCAATCGCTGAGGAGGTCCCCGCTACGTGCGCAATAATGCCCACTTTACCTTTGCTGCCCACTTCCGCTGCCAGTGCATCCGCCGCTTCAGCACCGGCTTTACGGTTATTCGTGGCGACAAAGCTCACTGGAATATCGGAATTCACGCCGGAGTCAAACGTCACAACTTTAATGCCGCGTGAATTTGCGGTCTCAACTAATGGCGCCAGCGCATTGGCATCTAACGCTGCCAGCAATAGCCCATTGGGTTTTTGCGCCATCGCGTTTTCAACTAGCTGAATCTGCTCGGCAATCTGAGTTTCATCCGCCGGGCCAACATAGCTGGTTTTATCACCCGACTCTTTTGCTGCCGCTTCCGTCCCCATTTTTACGGTTTGCCAGAATTCATGCTGGAAACCTTTACTGACCACCGGAAGGTTCATATCTTTAGCCAATACGCTGGATGTCATACAGGCCAGCAGGGATAACGCATAGACAAAATTCCTGGTTCTCATTGTTTTACTCCGTTCTGAGTGAGTCACCCTAAACGTCAGGGTTATGATGCCCCGTGACTTCCGGGAGCGTAAATCAACGAATTTTTTTGCGTAATGTATCGAGATAAACCGCAGCAATGACCACCACGCCCATGGCCACCATTTGCCAGAACTGGGAAACCCCCATCAGGTTCAGACCGTTTTTCAACACGCTCATAATGAATGCGCCGATGATAGTCCCGCCGATGGTGCCAATTCCTCCCATCAGGCTCGTACCGCCAATAACAACCGCCGCGATGGCTTCCAGTTCATAACCCACGCCAACCGTTGGCTGACCAGAGTTCAAACGTGAGGCCAGAATAACCCCGGCGATCCCGGTCAGCAGACCACAAAAGGCGTAGACGAAAATTTTGACGCGTTGAACTTTAATACCGGAAAGGTGTGCGGCCACCTCATTGCTACCCACAGCGTAAACATAGCGACCAATCACCGTTTTCTTCAGGATGTAGGCGGCGATTAGCGCCACCACCACCAGGTAAAAAACGGGATAAGGCAACACATCGAACAGACGTCCCTGGGCCAGCATTTTGAAGGTGGGGTAATCAGCGAAATAAATCGCACGACCATCTGTCATCACCATATTGATGCCTCTGACGGACATCATCAGGCCCAGCGTGGCGATAAAAGGCGGGATAGTCATTTTGGTGACCAGCAGACCATTGATATAGCCGCATAATCCACCGGCCAGCACCCCGGCCAGAATACATACGGGCAGAGGCAATCCCAGCGTGGCGCTGATGCCTACCGCAACACCCGAAAAGGCCACCACCGAGCCAAGAGAAAGGTCGATTCCTGACGTGATAATGACGAAGGTAACGCCAATCGCCATAATGCCAATCACTGAAGTTTGCAGAGCGATTGTCATGATGTTTTCAGTGTTAAAGAAAAATGGCGAACCAAAGCTAAAAAATATTACTAAAATAATCAGACTCAAAAGCGGCGCAAGGCGCATTAAAAGTTCTTTGTTAATTTTTATTTTCTTATTATTGCTGTCTGAAGAGGTTACAGAGATAGTCATAAATTAGTCCTCTAACGTCGCATATTGCATGATTTTTTCTTGTGTGGCGTCATCAGAAGCTAACTCCCCGGTAATACGTCCATTACGCATCACTAAAATGCGATCGCACATACCCAGCACTTCCGGTAATTCAGAGGAGATCATGATAATTGACTTCCCTTTTGCCACCAGTCGATTCATTAATTCATAAATTTCAAGTTTGGCACCCACATCAATACCGCGAGTGGGTTCATCAAAGATGAGAATATCGGTGTCTTTACACACCCATCTGGCAATAATAATTTTCTGCTGATTACCACCACTTAAATTCAGAGCAGCCTGTTCTAAATGTGGTGTTTTAATGCGTAGGGCTTTCACCTGTTCTTCGCTGGTTTTCTGACAACGTTTGCTGTCCACGTTGCCATAACGATCGGAATACTCAGGATAATTGCCCAACATAATATTGCGCTCAACGGACAGTCCTAATGCCAGCCCCTCTTTTTTCCTGTCCTCGGTTAAATAGCTGATACCCTGTTTGATAGCATCAGGAATATCTTTAATTACCGTCACGTTACCGTTCAGCTTGAGGGTTCCGCCATCAATGGGATCCGCACCAAAAATCGCCCGCGCCAGCTCAGTACGTCCTGCCCCCATCAGACCGGCGAAGCCCAAAATTTCGCCCTGATACAGAGTGAAATCAATATTGTTTAATACGCCATTGCGCGTCAGACCGCTTACTTCCAACACCGGTTTGCGTTGAGCCAAAGGTTCGCGGCGAGGATAGATATTGCCAAGATCGCGCCCAACCATCATGGCAATCAGATCGCTAATTTTAACCGCATCATAATCCACAGTGGCAATAAACTGACCATCCCGCATCACCGTCGCGCGATCGGCGATCAGCGCCAGTTCCTCTAATCTGTGCGAGATATAAACAATGCCCGTTCCCTGTTCTTTCAGCAAACGAGTTACCTGAAATAAGCTGTCAATTTCCGTTTCGGTCAGCGCTGCCGTCGGTTCATCCATAATAAGAATCTTGGCATTCACCGATATCGCTTTAGCAATCTCAACCATTTGTTGTTGCGCGACGGTCAGATCGGCCACCAGCGTTTCTGGAGAGATATTCAGGTTTAATTTTTGCAAAATATCGATAGCTGCCTGTCGCTGTTGTTTTTCATCCAGACGCCAGCGATTATTTTTGCAAAACTCCCTGCCAATAAATATATTTTCTTCCACCGTGAGTTCAGGGAAAAGGTTAAACTCCTGGTGAATGATGGTGATACCTGCGCTTTGTGCACTCAACGGATTCGCAAAAGTAACAGGTTGTCCCTCAAAAATAATATCCCCTTCATCAGGCTGATAAACACCGGATAAAATCTTCATCAACGTAGACTTTCCTGCGCCATTCTCACCCAGCAGCGCATGAACCTCTCCTTTGCGTAAAGCAAAATCCACATTACTCAACGCTAATACGCCGGGAAAACGTTTCGTAATATGACTCATCTGTAAAAATGTTTCAGACATTGCTGCTTTCCTCAATATACAGAAACTGCAATCAGTGAATCAGGCGCAAAACGTTGCCAGGAAGCCATCGTCACCGTTAATGCGAATACTACCTATAAGTTCATATGCGTTTTATCAATTATGCTAACTCGAGTTAGCGAAGTGCCTTTTAAAGCTATTTTAGCTACTCAAAATAGCCAAATCATTTGGTTTAAAACTGTGACGCTGAACAGACAATTTATTACAACCAATTAATTTAAAAAGGATTTATTGAAAATACCCGTCCTGGTTTATTTGACGCAGATCGAATTTTAACCACTTCTCGTGAAGCCTCTCACAGTTCCACAACAAAAAAGTTGTGCAAAAAACTCTCCAATACCTAAGCTAACTCGAGTTAGCAAAAATGGGTTATTCAGCCAACTGCGACGGTGGTGTTCAACATCCGCTTTTGCAGCACGGCATAAAGTGAGATGAGGAACCTCGAATGAACAAAAATAGCTTACCGAAAATTGGAATTCGTCCGGTGATTGATGGGCGCCGTATGGGTGTTCGTGAATCGCTCGAAGAGCAAACCATGAATATGGCCAAAGCCACTGCTGCGCTGATCACAGAGAAACTTCGTCACGCCTGTGGCGCACAAATTGAATGTGTGATTGCCGACACTTGCATTGCCGGGATGGCTGAATCTGCCGCCTGTGAAGAAAAATTCAGCAGCCTGAACGTAGGCGTGACGATTACTGTGACCCCATGCTGGTGCTACGGTAGCGAAACCATCGACATGGATCCGATGCGCCCGAAAGCTATCTGGGGCTTTAACGGAACAGAACGTCCCGGCGCAGTTTATCTGGCCGCAGCATTGGCTGCGCATAATCAAAAAGGACTTCCCGCCTTCTCTATTTACGGCCATGACGTACAGGATGCCGGCGATACCACGATCCCTGCCGATGTTGAAGAAAAATTGCTGCGCTTTGCCCGTGCGGGCCTGGCGGTTGCCAGTATGAAAGGCAAAAGCTACCTGTCCGTAGGCGGCGTTTCAATGGGCATTGCTGGCTCGATTGTCGATCATAACTTCTTTGAATCCTGGCTGGGAATGAAGGTTCAACCCGTTGATATGACCGAACTGCGTCGTCGCATCGACCAAAAAATCTATGACGAAGCTGAGCTGGAAATGGCGCTGGCGTGGGCGGATAAAAACTTCCGCTACGGTGAAGATCAGAACGCACAGCAATATAAGCGTAACGCAGAGCAGAGCCGTGCGGTGCTGAAAGAGAGCCTGCTGATGGCCATGTGCATTCGCGACATGATGCAGGGTAACCAGAAACTGGCAGACAAAGGTCGGGTTGAAGAGTCGCTGGGGTACAACGCGATTGCCGCAGGCTTCCAGGGCCAGCGTCACTGGACCGATCAATACCCGAATGGCGATACCGCCGAAGCACTGCTCAACAGCTCCTTTGACTGGAACGGCATTCGCGAACCGTTCGTTGTCGCCACCGAAAACGACAGCCTGAACGGCGTGGCGATGCTGTTTGGTCATCAACTCACCGGCACAGCGCAGGTCTTTGCCGATGTGCGCACCTACTGGTCGCCAGAGGCGGTTGAACGCGTCACGGGTAAACCGCTAACCGGCCTTGCTGAGCACGGTATTATTCACCTGATTAACTCCGGCTCGGCAGCGCTGGATGGTTCCTGCAAACAGCGCGACGGCGAAGGGAAACCGACCATGAAGCCGCACTGGGAGATCTCACAGAAAGAGGCGGATGATTGCCTGGCGGCTACCGAATGGTGTCCGGCTATTCACGAATACTTCCGCGGCGGCGGCTATTCTTCTCGCTTCCTGACCGAGGGCGGCGTGCCGTTCACCATGACCCGCATCAACATCATCAAAGGCCTGGGCCCGGTGCTGCAAATCGCGGAAGGCTGGAGCGTGGAATTGCCTAAAGAGATGCACGACCAGCTTGATGCGCGCACCAACTCCACCTGGCCAACCACCTGGTTCGCTCCGCGCTTAACCGGTAAAGGCCCGTTCAGCGATGTCTATTCCGTCATGGCTAACTGGGGCGCAAACCACGGCGTACTGACGATTGGTCACGTGGGCGCGGACTTTATTACGCTCGCCGCCATGCTGCGTATCCCGGTTTGTATGCACAACGTGGAAGACGAAAAAATTTACCGCCCTTCAGCCTGGGCAGCCCATGGTATGGATATGGAAGGCCAGGATTATCGCGCCTGCCAGAACTACGGCCCGCTGTATAAGCGTTAATGCGACTCTGGCCCGGTAGCGCAAGCTTACCGGGCCTGCGCAGTGAATTTTGTAGGCCGGGTAAGCGCTGCGCCATCCGGCTACGTTTGGGGAGCGATTATGAAACAAGACGTTATCCTGGTTCTCGACTGTGGCGCGACCAACGTGCGGGCTATCGCCGTTGACCGACAGGGAAAGATTGTCGCCCGCGCAGCAACCCCGAACGCCAGTGACATCGCAACAGAAAACAGTACCTGGCATCAATGGTCGCTGGAGGCCATTCTGCAACGCTTCGCCGATTGCTGTCAGCGCCTCTGCACGCAACTAGCCGCCTGCCATGTCCGCGGGATCGCCGTCACCACTTTTGGCGTAGACGGCGCGCTGGTTGATAAGAACGGCAAGCAGCTGTATCCGGTGATTAGCTGGAAATGTCCACGCACCGCAGCGGTGATGGAGAATATTCACCGCTACATATCACCGCAGCAATTGCAGGAAATTTCCGGCGTCGGCGCATTTAGCTTCAACACGCTGTATAAACTGGTGTGGCTGAAAGAAAACCATCCGCAATTTCTGGAGCAGGCGCACGCCTGGTTGTTTATCTCGTCGCTTATCAACCACCGTTTAACCGGCGAGTTCACTACAGATATCACCATGGCGGGCACCAGTCAGCTGCTGGACATCCGGCAGCGCGATTTTAGTCATGACATTTTGCAGGCTACGGGCATACCGCGCCGTCTGTTCCCGCGCCTGGTTGAAGCAGGCGAACAGATTGGGGTTTTGCAACCAGAGGCTGCCAGCTTGCTCGGGCTTACGGCGGGAATTCCGGTCATCTCTGCCGGACACGACACGCAGTTTGCGCTATTTGGCGCTGGAGCCCAGCCAGATGAACCGGTGCTCTCTTCCGGCACATGGGAAATTCTGATGGTGCGCAGTGCGCAGGTGGATACCTCCCAGCTCAGCCAATATGCGGGTTCCACTTGTGAGCTGGATAGCCAGGCTGGACTGAATAACCCCGGCATGCAGTGGCTGGCTTCCGGTGTACTCGAGTGGGTGCGTAAGCTGCTGTGGACTGCCGACACCCCCTGGCAGACGCTGATTGACGAAGCCAGGGCCATCCCGGCAGGCGCCGAAGGCGTGAAGATGCACTGCGACCTGCTGGCCTGTCAGAATGCGGGCTGGCAAGGGGTTACGCTCAATACCACCCGTGGGCACTTTTATCGCGCCGCGCTGGAGGGACTGACAGAACAGCTGCAGCGAAACCTCCATACGCTGGAAAAAATCGGTCATTTCCAGGCCACTGAACTGCTATTAGTTGGTGGGGGAAGCCGCAACGCGTTGTGGAATCAGATCAAAGCGAATGTTCTCGGGATACCTGTCAAAGTGCTGGATGACGCCGAAACCACCGTGGCAGGTGCCGCAATGTTTGCGTGGTCAGGCATTGGGGAATTTGCCTCACCGGAACAGGCACGCGGGCAGGTACGCTACCAGTACCGTTACTTCTATCCGCAAACCGAATCCGAACTAACAGGAGTCGAGTAACATGCTCAAAACAATATCTCCCTTAATTTCGCCCGACCTGCTGAAGGTACTGGCTGAAATGGGGCACGGCGATGAGATTATATTTTCCGATGCCCACTTCCCGGCCCACAGCATGGGACCACAGGTTATCCGCGCCGACGGTCTATTGGTCAGCGACCTGCTACAGGCGATTATTCCGCTCTTTGAACTGGACAGCTATGCCCCACCGCTGGTGATGATGGCGGCTGTTGAAGGCGATGCCCTCGATCCTGACGTCGAGGCCCGCTATCGTCAGGCGCTTTCACTGCAAACCCCCTGCCCGGACATCACGCGTATTGACCGCTATGCCTTCTATGAACGCGCGCAACAGGCGTTTGCGATCGTTATCACAGGAGAGCGGGCAAAGTACGGGAATATTCTATTAAAAAAAGGAGTAACCCCGTAATCTCTGGTCTGAATGCCCGTCAGCTACGGGCATTCATCATAAGATGAGGATCAGAACATGAAAGCGGCGCGCCAGCAGGCGATCGTAGATCTGCTTACCAACCACAAAAATCTGACAACCGAAACCCTTGCTTTGCAACTTAAGGTCAGCAAAGAGACCATCCGCCGCGATCTCAGCGAGCTACAAGCCCAGGGAAAAGTGCTGCGCAATCACGGGCGGGCCAAAGTGATTCATCGGGAAAATCAGGACAGCGGCGACCCGTTTCATATGCGACTCAAAAGCCACTATGCCCACAAAGCGAATATTGCCCGCGAAGCGCTGGCATGGATCGAAGAAGGTATGGTGATAGCCCTGGACGCCAGCTCAACGTGCTGGTACCTGGCGCGACAGTTACCGGACATCAACATTCACGTCTTTACCAACAGTCAGCCCATTTGCCAGGAATTGGCTAAACGCGAACACCTTCAGCTCATCAGCTCCGGTGGTCGCCTTGAGCGTAAATACGGTTGCTATGTTAACCCCTCGCTCATCTCGCAGCTCAAACCACTCGAGATCGATCTGTTTATTTTTTCCTGCGCAGGGATCGACAGCGACGGCGCACTCTGGGACTCTAACGCGACCAATGCCGACTTCAAGTCCATTCTGCTTAAGCGCGCAGCGCAGTCATTATTGCTGATCGATAAAAGTAAATTTAATCGTTCGGGAGAGGCCCGGATTGGGCATCTGGATGATGTGACGCATATTATTTCAGATACGCCGCTGATTGAAACAATGCAGGCCGGATGAGACATTTACGCCTTCATCCGGCCTGCAATTTTACCTTATCGCTCGTCGCGACGACCACCAACAGCAGCCCACAGGCGACGGACGTGCACGGTGACTTCTTCACGGTCATGATACAGCTGACGCGCCTGAATCTGGGCATTTACGCCATGCTCGTCAAGCTGTGCCTGAATATAAGCCAGGTTTTGCGACACCTCTTCGTAGCGTTTTTTCATCGGCAGCTTGAGGTTGAAGATAGTCTCACGACACCAGCCGTTGACCAGCCACTGCGCCATCAGGGCGGCAACCTTCGCGGGCTTTTCCACCATGTCGCAAACCATCCACGAAATGTTATTGCGATTTGGCCGGTACTTAAATCCGTCTTCGCGCAGCCAGGTAACTTGTCCGGTATCCATCAGGCTTTGCGCCATCGGACCATTATCCACGGAGTAAACCCACATGTTGCGTTTAACCAGTTGATAGGTCCAACCGCCCGGGCATGCCCCTAAATCCACCGCATACATTCCGTTAGCCAGACGTTCATCCCACTCATCGGCAGGAATGAACACGTGCAGCGCTTCTTCCAGCTTCAGTGTTGAACGGCTCGGCGCATCGGCCGGGAACTTCAGACGCGGAATGCCCATGTAGAACGGGGAGTTATTGTCAGGCCAGGAATAGCCGGTATAGCAGCAGCCAGGTGCGATAAAGAACACATGAACCACCGGACGTTTTGGCGTTTCATATTTTGCCAGCACGCCCGCTTCCCGCAGCGCCGCGCGCAGTGGTACGGTAAATTTACGGCAAAATTTAACCAACTCTTTGCTTTCATTGGTATCAGCAACTTCAACGCGCAGATCGCCGCCTTTCTCTACCACGCCCTGCAACATGCCGACAATCGGCGTAATGCGGTCTTCCGGCGGTAAATATTGCAGCAGTTCGCCCACCACAAACATTTGACGGGCAAAAATCAGCGAGCTAAACGGCAACTCTTTCACTAACTTTTCGGCATCGTCCTGCTGATAGCATTCGAAGATGACGTAACCCGCATTGTCTTTCACGCGGGCAAAACCGAAGATTTCCCGGCGTCCTGCTTTATCCGTAATTTCTGCGGCGCACTCTTTTTCAAAACCTGGGCGACACAACAATACAACCTTATTCATGGCTAACGCCCTTACGTTTCAATCGAATAGCGCCCACTAACATCAGCGCCCAGCCCACAAGGAAGCTGAAACCGCCGACGGGGGTAACAAACGCCCACAGGCGTAAATGCGAGAGCGCGAGGCAATACAGGCTGCCGCTAAACAGCACCGTTCCTAATGCCAAAAACACGCTACTCCAGTAAAACCAAATGCTAATGCGCCGCTGCATGGCGACGGCCAGGCCAAATATAGCCAGCGTATGGAACGCCTGATACTCGAGGCCAGTCTGGATCCACCCCATCTCAACGACACCGAGGGTTTTACTCAGAACATGTGCCCCAAAGGCGCCCAACGCCACAAAGATAAAGCCACTTACGGCGGCAAAAATCAGCATAAAACGGCTGGTCATGTGAATACCCTACGTAAATTATTGTTCATAACGAAAGCGGAATTTTTCTTGTTCCGTGGCCGCTTTCGCCAGAATCCACTGACGGAAGGCGGCTATTTTACCCAGTTCTGCCTGACTGTCATGACAAACCAGATAAAATGCGTTTTTGCTGACCAGAACATCATTAAACGGACAGACCAGACGTCCGGCTTCTATTTCGGATTGCGCCATGACGTTATTAGCCAACGCAATTCCCTGTCCATGGATAGCAGCCTGGAGCACCATGGCGCTATGGCTGAAGATGGGTCCCTGCTGTACGTTGATATGATTCAGGCCAAGCTGGCGCGTATAGGCTTGCCAGTCACGGCGCGACGCATCGTGCAATAATGTGTGTTTCGCCAGATCTTCGGGCGTCTTTAGCGGTTTATCACCGGTGAGTAATAGCGGCGAGCAGACCGGCAATAAATATTCTGCGTACAATTTTTCAACACGCAGACCCGGCCAGTTGCCACGTCCGTAGAAAATCGCCACATCAACGTCGTCAGCCAGTTTGTCTTCCTGACGGTCCACCGCCTGGATCCTGACATCGATTCCCGGATAAGCTGAGTTAAAGCTAGAGAGTCTGGGAACCATCCATTGGATTGCAAAACTGGGCAATAAACTCACAGTGAGCGCACCTTTTGCACTGCGTGCCTGAAGTTTACGCGTCGCGTCGGTTAATTGCGAAAAAATCTCTTTGATGTCGAGAAAGTAGCTTTGGCCTTCTTCCGTTAACAGCAAAGATCGATTGCGTCGACGAAACAGCTTCAGCCCCAGGAAATCCTCAAGTGACTTGATTTGATGACTTACTGCGGCCTGCGTCACAAAAAGCTCTTCTGCTGCGCGAGTAAAGCTCAAATGACGCGCTGCAGCATCAAAAACACGCAACGCATTTAGGGGTGGTAATCGTTTTGACATGACTTTTAGGCTTTGATGTTAAATGAATTTAACAATTAACCAACAGGTTGTAACCTATTAGTTTTTTTTATCTGAGCCATTATAAATTGTCCGTTGAGGTTCTACCAGCAAATACCTATAGTGGCGGCACTTCCTGAAGCCGGAACGAAAAGTTTTATCGGAATGCGTGTTCTGGTGGGCTTTTGGCTTACGGTTGTGATGTTGTGTTGTTGTGTTTGCAATTGGTCTGCGATTCAGACCATGGTAGCAAAGCTACCCTTTTTCACTTCCTGTACATTTACCCTGTCTGTCCATAGTGATTAATGTAGCACCGCCAAATTGCGGTGCTTTTTTTTGTCCGACTCTTTGTCGATGGACGACCGGTTAATTATCCAGTTCTACCATCTCTTTCACATCGGTACGGTTAATCTGCTGTTTGTTGCCGTTAGCGTCTTTATACGAAATCATCCCCGTTTCATTGTCGGTCTGTGGCTTACCATCAGATACGATTGATCGACCATCATTGGTGTGCATCACGTAATTCGAACCAGAACAGGCGCTCAGGGCAAAAGTCAGCATACAAGCAGAGATAATTGCGGCAGTCTTTTTCATCTTTTTCTCCTTAAAGCGATTTATGCTATTAAAAACACACTCCGTAACAGGCTAAATTGCTCGCCTAACGGTATATAGCATAAGACACTGCGTGGACTTTGCCAGGATATCCAGAGTATTCCGATGGTTAGCACACCCCTTGTATCAGCGCCCTTTTTGCGCCACGATCGGTTTACTGAACTGAGGAATACCATGAACGCTTTTAACCCCGCGCAGTTTCGCGCGCAATTTCCCGCACTCAACGATGCTGGCGTCTATCTCGACAGCGCTGCTACAGCACTGAAGCCGCAGGCAGTGATTGAGGCCACCCATCAGTTTTATAGCCTGAGCGCCGGGAACGTCCACCGCAGCCAGTTTGCCGAAGCACAGCGCCTGACCGCACGCTATGAAGCCGCGCGGGAAAAAGTCGCAAGCCTGATTAATGCGCCGGATGACAAAACAATCGTCTGGACCCGCGGTACGACGGAAGCGATCAACATGGTTGCCCAAAGCTATGCGCGACCACGCTTACAACCGGGTGATGAGATTATCGTTAGCGCAGCAGAGCATCATGCCAACCTCGTGCCCTGGCTGATGGTGGCGGAGCAAACGGGGGCGAAGGTCGTCAGGCTGCCGCTTAACGCCCATTTATTGCCAGACGTTGAAAGCCTCGCGCAACTCATCACTCCACGCAGCCGCATTCTGGCGCTTGGGCAGATGTCGAACGTTACCGGCGGTTGCCCGGATCTGGCCCGCGCCATTACGCTCGCCCATGCGGCTGGCATGGTGGTGATGGTGGACGGCGCCCAGGGGATTGTCCATTTCCCCGCCGACGTACAGCAATTAGACATTGATTTCTATGCGTTCTCGGGCCACAAGCTGTATGGCCCCACCGGCATTGGCGTGCTGTACGGTAAACCGGAACTGCTGGATGCCATGTCTCCCTGGCTCGGTGGCGGTAAAATGATTAGCGAAGTCAGTTTTGACGGTTTCACCACCCAGGCTGCTCCATGGAAGCTGGAGGCCGGTACGCCTAACGTTGCTGGCGTTATCGGGCTAAGCGCGGCGCTCGAATGGCTGGCGGACATTGACGTGGTGCAGGCCGAAAACTGGAGCCGGGGTCTGGCGACGCTGGCAGAAGATGCACTGGCGAAACGCCCCGGCTTTCGCTCCTTCCGCTGCCAGGACTCCAGTCTGTTAGCCTTTGATTTCGCAGGGGTTCATCACAGCGACATGGTGACGTTGCTGGCCGAATATGGCATTGCACTGCGTGCAGGACAACACTGTGCGCAACCGCTGCTGGCAGAACTGGGCGTATCCGGGACGCTACGCGCCTCATTTGCACCTTATAATACGCAAAGTGATGTAGATGCGTTGGTCGCAGCCGTTGACCGCGCGCTGGAAATATTGGTGGATTAATGACAAGCCCTCTGTTCGCCGGACACCCGTTTGGCACAACCGTAACGGAAGAGACGTTACGCAATACCTTTACCCCGCTCACCCAGTGGGAAGATAAATATCGCCAGCTGATTCTGCTGGGTAAGCAGTTGCCCGCGCTTCCGGATTCGCTAAAGGCACAGGCCAAAGAGATCGCGGGCTGCGAAAACCGCGTTTGGCTGGGGCATACCCTTCATGAGAATGGTACTTTGCATTTCTTCGGCGACAGCGAAGGTCGCATTGTACGCGGGCTGCTGGCGGTATTACTCACAGCGGTTGAAGGTAAAACTGCAGCCGAGTTACTGGCGCATTCGCCAATGGCATTATTTGACGAGCTAGGTTTACGCGCGCAGCTCAGCGCCTCGCGTACCCAGGGGCTGCATGCTCTGAACGAGGCGATTCTTGAGGCTGCCCGACAGGTTTGATGGTTGCCGGATGGCGACGCGAACGCGCCTTATCCGGCACAACACATTCAACTCTGGCGCGCCGCTTTCGCCATCATCTTCTTCAGCGCGTGTGAGACGGCAACAAAGCCAAAGGTGGCGGTCACCATAGTGGCCGCGCCAAAACCGGATGCGCAATCCATGCGCTTCGGCCCTTCCGCCGTCGCCTTCATCGCACATACCGAGCCATCTGCCTGCGGGTAAACCAGCGCTTCGGTCGAGAACACACAGTCCACGCCCAGCTTGCCTTTGCTGTTTTTCACCACGCCAAAATCGCTTTTCAGTCGCTCGCGTAGCTTGGCTGCCAGCGGATCCTGGATAGTTTTTGCCAAATCAACGACCTGTATCTGCGTCGGGTCGATCTGCCCTCCCGCACCACCGGTGGTCACCAGCGGAATTTTGTTACGCCGACACCAGGCGATCAGTGCCGCTTTTGGGCGCACGCTATCAATAGCATCAATGACATACGAATAACCCGCACTCATATACTCAGCAACATTATCCGGCGTGACAAAATCATCGACCACGTTCACCCGGCACTCCGGGTTAATCTGGCGGATACGTTCAGCCATCACTTCAGCTTTTGCCAGGCCTACGTTATCGCGCAGAGCATGGATCTGGCGGTTAGTATTGGTGACGCACACATCATCCATATCGATGAGCGTGATGGCGCCAATACCGGTACGCGCCAGCGCTTCCGCCGCCCACGACCCTACCCCGCCAATCCCGACCACACAAACGTGCGATTGGGCAAACAACTGCAGCGCATTTTCGCCATACAGACGCGCCGTACCGCCAAAACGCTGGCGCCAGGCATCACTGATAACCACAGACATAACACCTCAAATTAATTAATATCGAGCGCCATCCGGCTATTAACCGCTGAACACGTTACCCGTACCCGGCGCTGTTTTCAGTACCCACACGCGACCGTAGTGATTATACCACCCCGCACGGTGTCCGGCGTCAGCACCAATGCCCTGATAGATATCGAAGTGTTGCCCTTTAATAGCGCCACCCACATCTAACGCCACCATCAGGCGCAGTTCGTACTGGCCGGTAAACTTGCCGTTATTGTCCAGTAACGGGACTTCCGCCAGCAATGTTGTGCCCGCCGGAATGATACTGCGGTCAGAAGCCACAGACGCGCGGCCAATCAACGGTACCGCGCTGGCCCCTTTGACCGGTGCAAAAGATTGCGGTTTAAAGAAGACAAACGATGGGTTCTGCTCCAACAGCTCACGCACTTCGGCTTCGCTGTGCGTTTCACCCCAATGGCGAATAGCCTGCATCGACATATCTTCTTTTTTCACTTCGCCACGATCGATAAGCACCTTACCGATGCTGCGATAGGCGTGGCCGTTTTTCCCGGAATAGCTAAAGAAGTTAAGCGGACTGCCATCGCCAAAATCGATGTAACCACTGCCCTGCACATCCATAATGAAGTTATCCATCAGGGAGTTGCTGTATGCCAGAATGTAGTTGTCGCTCAGCGCGCCCGCGTAAATCTCGGCACGGCTTGGTAAGCGCCCACGTTTTGGCGGCATGCGATAAATAGGATACTGAAACTCGCCCTGGCGCGTATGGCGCGCCTGAATAACCGGCGTGTAATAACCGGTAAACTGGACGTTACCGTAGTTGTCCGCCCCTTCCATTTGCCAGGCATCAATACCAAACTGGCGCATACTGCGCGTATCACCGCCCGCACGTAACCACTGCTGGATAGCGTTGTAAACGTTGCTCTGGTTGCCGTACAAACGTGGCGAAGCGCTGCGAATTTGATTAACCTGCTCGGCGAAATCACCGGCATTGATTGGTGCGCCAACCGCATCAGGCTGGTTCACCAGTGAGAAAGGCTGGGTAAATTTCCCGTCTTTATACTGCTGCCCACGATCGGTGGGTTTTGAGGAACACGCGGCGAGCATCGCGACGACTGCTCCCGCCAGAAGATATTTTGCCCAACGTCCTTTCATTGTTCTCGTCTTATGTTGCCTGAATGCGAGACGAAGATAACAAACCCCCGAACCTAATGAAATGCGTATACATACCCGAACGCAAATTTTGAGCAAAAAACAATCCAGAATGCGTTGTTTTTGTTCATTTTCACCTTAAAAACGTGATCAAGGTGAAAAAAGGGTTGCATGAAAATGCGAGCAGAGTATAGTGCGCATCCACGGACGCGGGGTGGAGCAGCTTGGTAGCTCGTCGGGCTCATAACCCGAAGGTCGTCAGTTCAAATCTGGCCCCCGCAACCAATTAAAATTTGATGAAATAAAAGCAGTACGGTGACGCGGGGTGGAGCAGCCTGGTAGCTCGTCGGGCTCATAACCCGAAGGTCGTCGGTTCAAATCCGGCCCCCGCAACCAACATTATAAACACCCTAAAGGGTGTTTTTTTGTATCTGCGGTCCATAAAAAAAGCGCTTTTCAGCGCTTTTTTGTTATCCCCTTCTCGCCAACGTCGCGCCATCGGCAAAATAGGCTTTAATCCCCGCCAGAATCGACTCTGCAACTTCCTGCTGGAAGGTCGCAGTTTTGAGCTTGCGCTCTTCCTCAACGTTACTGATAAATGCGGTTTCCACCAGAATAGACGGAATATCCGGCGCTTTTAGTACCGCAAACCCGGCTTGTTCAACCTGGTTCTTATGCAGATTGTTAACTTTACCGAGCTTATTCAATACCGCTTTACCAAACTTCAGGCTGTCGGCGATGGTCAGCGATTGCACCATGTCGAACATGGTATGGTCGACGTAGCGATCGCCGCTCTTGCTGACGCCGCCAATCAAATCCGAGGCGTTCTGAGTTTGCGCCAGATATTTCGCGGCGGTGCTGGTCGCCCCTTTGGTCGAGAGTGCAAACACCGACGAACCTCTGGGCTGTCGACTGGTAAATGCATCAGCGTGAATAGAGACAAACAGGTCTGCACGCTGCTTCTGCGCTTTCGCCACGCGGACTTTAAGCGGAATGAAGATATCTTCATTTCGCGTCATAAAGACCTTCATGTTGCCCTCTTTCTCTATGAGGGCTCGCAGGCGTCGGGCAATCTGCAGCACCACATCTTTTTCACGCGTCTTGTATTTCCCCACCGCACCGGAGTCCTCTCCGCCATGCCCAGGGTCGAGCATAATGACAATGGGACGATCGCGCCCCGCTTTACCCGGCTGCGGGCCACTTTGCGCAGGCGGCACCTGTTTGTCCAGATCGCCCTTGTTGTATTCTTCCAGCAACGCCAGCAGCGGATCCTGAACATCCTGGGCATTAGCAGGATAGAGATCCATCACCAGACGTTCTTTAAAGCCTGCCACCGGAGCCAGCGCAAAAAGTTGCGGCTTCACATTCTGTTTCAGCTCGAACACCATCCGCACGGTCTGTGGGTCAAACTGCCCGACGCGCGCCGATTTAATATACGGATCGTCAGGACGGATCTGCGCACCCATGCCCTTGAGCACCGAGTTCAAATTAACGCCTTCAATATCCACAACCACACGCTCAGGATTACTCAGGGCAAACTGTTTGTATTTCAGCAGACGGTTAGATTCTACCGTGACGCGGGTGTAGCTGGACGCTGGCCAGACACGTACGGCAACGACCTGACTCATGGCAGCCAGACCAACCTGGCTGACGCTCAAAAGCCACATAGCACCCGCACCTTTCAGTAAACGGCGGCGACTGATTGCTGAATTGGATCCCGACATGCTTCTCCCGAGCAAAAAGAAATCTTTATTGAGGTAATACGTAAAACGTCTGAATTGACCGGAAACTTTAGCGAATGACGCATAATCTGTCATCTATAAAAGGGTAAACATTCTTTTTATATTCACGGCATTACTGAGAAAAATCTTCGGCATGGGTAAAAATTACGCTTGCGCACAGCGCCAAAACAGAATAAAAATACACAAATTACGAATAATCATGCAATGAGGGTGTGCCGTGGTGAAGGAGCGTAGAACCGAACTGGTACAGGGATTCCGCCATTCTGTTCCCTATATCAATACCCATCGGGGAAAGACGTTTGTCATTATGCTGGGCGGCGAAGCCATCGAGCATGAAAACTTTTCCAGTATCGTCAATGACATTGGCCTTCTTCATAGCCTCGGCATCCGCCTTGTCGTGGTCTATGGCGCACGACCGCAGATTGATGCCAATCTTGCGGCACATCATCATGAACCGGTGTACCACAAGAATACGCGCGTTACCGACGCTAAAACCCTGGAGCTGGTCAAACAGGCGGCAGGGTTACTTCAGCTTGATATTACCGCCCGCCTGTCAATGAGCCTGAATAATACGCCATTGCAGGGGGCGCACATCAATGTGGTCAGCGGTAATTTTATTATCTCCCAGCCGCTGGGCGTTGATGACGGCGTGGATTACTGCCATAGCGGACGTATTCGTCGTATTGATGAAGATGCCATTCACCGGCAGTTAGACAGTGGCGCGATTGTGCTGATGGGTCCGGTCGCCGTTTCCGTCACCGGTGAGAGCTTTAACCTGACTTCAGAAGAGGTCGCCACGCAGTTGGCTATCAAACTGAAGGCAGAGAAAATGATCGGCTTTTGCTCCTCTCAGGGCGTCACCAACGATGATGGCGATATTATTTCCGAGCTGTTTCCTAACGAAGCCCAGGCGCGCGTTGAGCTGCAGGAAGAGAAAGGCGATTACAGCTCCGGCACAGTGCGCTTCCTGCGCGGGGCAGTGAAAGCCTGTCGCAGTGGGGTACGGCGCTGCCATCTGATCAGCTATCAGGAAGATGGCGCATTGCTGCAGGAACTGTTCTCCCGTGACGGGATCGGTACGCAGATCGTAATGGAAAGCGCCGAGCAGATCCGCCGCGCTACCATTAACGATATCGGCGGGATTCTGGAGCTGATCCGCCCGCTGGAGCAGCAAGGCATTCTGGTACGTCGCTCCCGCGAACAACTGGAAATGGAGATCGACAAATTCACGATTATTCAGCGCGATAACCTGACCATCGCCTGCGCCGCTCTGTACCCTTTCCCGGAGGAGAGAATTGGCGAAATGGCGTGCGTGGCGGTGCATCCGGACTACCGTAGCTCATCGCGCGGGGAAGTATTGCTGGAGCGGATCGCCGCGCAGGCCCGGCAAATGGGACTGAGCAAACTGTTCGTGCTGACCACGCGCAGCATCCACTGGTTCCAGGAACGTGGTTTCACGCCGGTGGATATCGACCTGCTGCCGGAAAGCAAGAAAGAGATGTACAACTATCAGCGGCGGTCAAAGGTGCTGATGGCGGATTTGGGGTAGTGGTCGTTGCCGGATGCGGTATAAATGCCTTATCCGGCAACGAATTTTATTGATTAAACAACGCCGACAATCCGCTGCGACGTTCGGTGCGGGTGGCAATGGCGTTACTTAATATCCGCTCATCGGCATACAGTGACAGACGCCGGCGCGCGCGGGTGACGGCGGTATAGACCAGCTCGCGGGTAACCACGGGTGAATGCTGGCTGGGTAAAATCAACGCCGCATGGTCAAACTCAGATCCCTGCGATTTGTGCACGGTCATCGCCCAGGTGGTTTCATGTTCAGGTAAGCGACTGGGCTGGACTGATTTGATAGAACCGTCCGGCAGCGCAAACCACACCCTCAGGCCCTGTCCACGATCGAGGGCAATGCCGATATCACCGTTAAATAATCCCAGCGAACTGTCATTGCGCGCGATCATCACCGGTCTTCCCTCATACCAGCGGCTATGCGTCGAACGATGAATTTTACGTTTTTGCGCCATCACCTGCTCAAGGCGTTCATTCAAACCACCCACGCCAAACGGACCTTCACGCAGGGCACACAACAGCTGATACTCATTGAAGGCCTGAATGACGGCATCCGGCTCAGCGCCCTCGCGCAGTAAATCCAGATAGTGCCCATAACCCGCCAGCGCCTCATCCAACATCGCGGCGTAATCTTCGCTGCTATGTAGCGTGCGTTTTTCAATGTCGCTAAACCCCTGCTGGAAGACCGTTTTGAGCGCGGCTTTGTCACCACGATTAATCGCAGCAGCCAACTGACCGATTCCGGAATCGCTACCGAAACGGTAACTCTTTTGCAGCAGACACAAACTGTCGCGCAAAGCGGCGGCCTGAGTTCCCAGACCTGCCGGAATAGCGCTTCCGGTCAGACGACTGAGCTGGCGGGCGCGTTCCGGGGTAAACCCGTCACCGACGAAAGCACAGATATCCCCCAGCACCGCCCCCGCTTCGACAGAAGCGAGCTGGTCACGATCGCCAAGAAAAATCACCCGCCCGTGCGGCGGCAGCGCATCGATAAGGCGCGACATCATCGGCAAATCAATCATCGAGGCTTCATCCACCACCAGCACATCCAGATGCAGCGGGTTTCCCGCATGATGACGCAGACGCTGACTGCCTGGCTGAGCGCCTAATAATCGATGCAACGTACTGGCGTCATCGGGAATGCGTTTCTTTTGCTCTTCGGTTAACGGCAGTTCTCGTAGCGCTGCGCCCAGCGAGGCAGTCAGGCGCGCTGCCGCCTTTCCAGTAGGAGCCGCCAGACGAATACGGCAGCGTTCTCCCTCCGCCATCTGAATCAACGCCGCCAGAAGCCTCGCAACTGTTGTCGTTTTTCCGGTCCCCGGCCCGCCGGAGATCACCGATATACGACGGGTCAACGCCACCGCAGCGGCCACTTTTTGCCAGTTAACACCTTCCGCTGGTGGAAACAACGCCGCCAGCGTGTGGGTCAGCCGTTGTTCATCCACCTCAATGGCGTGGTTAACTTCACTGAAAAAGCGAGCCACCGCCCGTTCGTTATGCCACATCCGGTTCAGATACAGGCGATCGCCGTGCAGCACCAGCGGCGTGGGTTGCTCACCGCGGCTTACCGCCCCGGAGGCCAGCAGACATTCCGTCCAGTCTTCTGGCTCCCCCACTTCAGCGAGCCAGGCGCTTAAAAGGGGATGGGCATCCTCGCTCAGGGATAACCGTGAAAGTGGTAAGCAGACGTGCCCTTCTCCTGCTTCACGACTGAGCAACGCCGCCGCCAGCGCAACGGCAGGGTTGTCATTTCCGGCAACCACCAGCGCAAACTGGGCATCCAGAGGCCGGAGCTGTTTTTGCTCCACAGCTTCCAGTAATCGTTTCTGGATTGTCATGACATCTCCTCCAGTGGCGCACCGACAAACATCTCGTCCATCAAGGCGATTAACTCCCCGTCAGGTCGGGTCGCGTAAATTCCCTGTTGCGGATTTTCACTGTCAATGCCACGCAAGAAGAGATAGATAACACCGCCAAAATGGCGTTCATAATCGTAATCAGCAATGCGATGGCGCAAGTAGCGATGCAGCGCCAGGGTATAAAGTTGATACTGCAGGTCGTAGCGATGCGCCTGCATGGCAGAGGCCATCGCCTGCTGCGTATACGCTGAGCTGTCTTCCCCCAGCCAGTTCGATTTGTAATCGAGTAGGTAATAACGCCCCTGGTGGCGGAAAACCAGGTCAATAAATCCTTTCAGCATGCCGCGTACCTGCATAAATTCCAACGCAGGGCACCCCGCGGAGAGAGGATCGTATTGGCGAATTAACGCATCAAGTTGGCTGGCCATCAGCGGCTGCGAAATCGGCAGGTAAAACTCCATCTCCACCTGTTTTTCACGCGCGGAAAGATGGCTCAAACTCACGCCCGTCTCGTTGAGAGGCGCCTGCAAAATGGCATCCAGCCATTCGGTCAAAACCGGCGTCCAGTGCGCGTCATAACCGCCCAACGCCAGTTTTTCCTCGACCCAACGCGGATCTACCGGTTGAGTAAAGTCGAGATCTTCAAACAGGCTATGCAAGAATGTACCTGGCGAAGCGCCGCGCGGGAACTGATGCGGAGTAAGCCCTGACTCTTCAATAACCTCACCAACGCCTGCGGCATCAATATCCAGTCGCGGGATCAGATCCTGCGCGATTCCATGCCCACGCTGCTGCAGACCGGAATAACTGGTCACGCGCCAGCTATCGCCGGGCGTACGCTGCAGTATTTTCGCACTCAGTTCGCAGCTAACAGCTTGCGCAACTTGCCAGCGTTCACCGTCAGGCTGCGCAGGCGTCTGGCAGGCAATATCATCACTGCACAACGCTTCAATCGCACTACGCAGACCCGCGGCATCCATCGGCTCACCTTTTTGCAACAGGCGACCAAGGGCGCTGTGATGTACATCGGTATCCCCTTTTTTATCGCCCCGACGTCGCACCAACGGCGCCACGCCAAGGCTGCAGTGCCATACCGAACGGGTTAGCGCGACATAGAGCAAACGCAGGTCTTCCGCCAGACGCTCCGCTTCAGCCAGCTCAACGCTCTCTTCGGCATCGCTGAGATCCAGCATGGCTTCAAAAGAGCTGCGATCGTGGTAGAAAGCCTGATCCTGGACGCGGAAATTCGTGATAAACGGCAGCCAGACCAGCGGATACTCCAGCCCTTTAGATTTATGGATAGTGACGATTTTGACCAGATGCTTGTCGCTTTCCAGCCTGAGCTGCTGGCTGGACGCGTTGCTGTCGGGTTCAAGAATATGCTGGGAAAGCCAGCGCACCAGCGCATGCTCGCTTTCCAGCTGCGAGCCTGCTTCCTGCAACAGTTCGCTGATATGTAAAATATCGGTCAGGCGGCGTTCGCCCCCCGCCGTCGCCAGCAGGTTTTCCGCAATCTGGCGGGTTGTCATCAGCGCGCGCAGCATCGGCATCACGCCGCGTTTATGCCAGATCTGACGATAGCCATCAAACTCTTCGACCACCGCATCCCAGGCATTTTCGTCGTTATTTAACGCTTCAAGATCCTGCGCATTCAGCCCCATCATTGAGGTCGCCAGCGCGCTACGCAGCGTGTTCTCACGCTCCGGCGTCATCACCGCCTGCAGCACCCACAGCAACTCCCGCGCTTCCAGCGTTTCAAATACGCTGTCACGGTTGGAAAGGTAGACGGAGGGAATTGCCAGCTGTGTCAGCGCATCACGGACCAGTGCCGCCTCCTGGCGGCTACGAACCAGTACGCTGATGTCCGACGCGCGTACCGGACTGGATGTTTTACCACTGACCAGTTGCGCAGCGCCAGACTGCCCGGCCTTAAGCCAGTCGCGAATTTGCGTGGCGCACACCTGGGCCATGTAGTTCTGATAATCGCCTACGCCGCAGCTTTCCCCTTCCATCAGCCACATGCTCATGGCTGGCTGTGTCTCACCGTGTAAAACAAACCGAAACGACTGGTTTTTTTCTGCAAATTTTACCGGGCTAAAGGGGATTTCGCGGAACATAAAGGCGTCATCCATCTGGCTGAAAAGCGTATTTACGCTATTGACCATGCCGGGGGCCGAACGCCAGTTGGTATCGAGCGTATAGTGTGCGCTGACCTCGCTGCGCGCCTTCATATAGGTGAAGATATCCGCGCCGCGAAACGCGTAAATCGCCTGTTTTGGGTCGCCAATCAGCAGCAGTGCGGTATCCGGCTGATGCTGCCAGATCCGGCGAAAAATACGGTACTGCTGCGGATCGGTATCCTGAAATTCATCGATCATCGCGACCGGAAAACGGGTACGGATAGCCGTCACCAGCGCATCGCCGCTTTCACTGCGCAACGCTGCATCCAGACGGCTGAGCATATCGTCAAAGCCTAGCTCACCGCGGCGTCGTTTCTCCTCGGCAACCGCTGAACGGATCTCCGCCAGCGCCCGGGTGATCACCAGATCGCGGAGAGTTAACGGTTCGCTAAGCAGTTCATCAATAGCGACAAACAGCGGGTGCTGAGGGGTTATTCCGCCCGCTTTGGTGCGTTCTTCCAGAAAACGCTGTGAGAATTTCTCCAGCGCGTCAGGAAGCTGATAACTTTGGGTTTCTTCTTGCGCCCATGCGCTGATCTTTTCGATCCACTTGCCCTGGTTACCACGATTAAATTTACGCCGGTCAATCCCGGAGGCTTCCAGCAGGCCATCCAGCTCATCAACGGAATCACGCCATTGCTGCTTGATCTGGTTAATGCGCGTGAGAATTTGTTCGTGCCGGGAAGCCAGCGTTTCGTCATCAGACGGCGGAGCCTTGATGACCGGCGCTTCCCCCTGCAGATAGCGATCGATGTCTCTCAGCAGAGCCTGCGGTCCTTTCCACGTTTCAAAAATCACCTGCGCAATGTCGCGGGGTAGTGGATAGCAGTGTCGACGCCAGAAGTCCGCACAGGCCTGATAGCGCAGCAGCGATTCATCTTCTATCAGTTGCTGTTCGAACAGCATGCCTGATTCAAAGGCGTTGAGACTGAGCATACGCTGACAAAAGCCGTGGATGGTAAACACCGCCGCTTCATCCATCTGTCTTTCAGCCAATAGCAGCCACTGAGCGGCCTGTTTTTTATCGGCGATTTCATCTAACAAACGGGCATATAGCGGGTTGTCGGTCTTTTCACGCAGGCAGGCAATTCGCAGTTCATGAATGTTGCTACGAATTCGTCCGCGCAACTCTTCGGTGGCTACCTCGGTGAAGGTGACCACGAGCAGTTCTTCAACGGTCAGAGGACGAGGAAAGGCGGCAGAGCCGCCCAGTCCAAGCAGTAAACGTAAATACAGGGCGGCGATGGTAAATGTTTTACCGGTGCCCGCAGAGGCTTCAATCAGGCGCTCGCCCGTCAGGGGCAAGCGCAGTGGATCAAGGGACTCAGCGGCATCATTCATTCTTATCACTCATCAGGGGTAAGGTTTGCTGCAACGCGCTGACTGTCTGCCACACTTTCCAGCCTTCCGGGTGCACATATTCTGCTTTCCCGTTCTGACTGCCGGAAACCTGTGACAGTATCGCCATGCCTTGCGGCTCAACCACCGCCTGATGGAAGAAGTCGGCAAGTTTTTGCGGCGTCAGCAGTTTAATCTGAGCCACTATTTTATCACGTGAATCGAAGCGCATATTGCCGCGATCAAAATCTTTGCTTAACTGTGAGGCTTCTTCCCCCAGCGTTTGCGGCGCCTGCAACATTTGCGCAATAATCGCCTGCTGAATTTGCGCAAACTCTTCAGGTTTCATCGCCCGCAGCTTCGCTTCCGCCGTCGGGAAGAACGCTTTATAACGCTCCCAAAGATAAGACGGCTGCTTATCATTGCTTTGCAGCAGGAACCCCATTCCCCACTGACGGCCGATACTCATCGGGAAAGCAAATACAGCGTAGCCTAACTGCTCTTCAGTACGCAGTTGATTGTAGAACCACGGCTGAACAATCTGCCCTAACATGGCGCTGTAGGCTGAACTGGCGTATTCATCGTATCCGGTTGGCACAAATACCGCCGCCAGCGCGGAGTCCGTGCTACTGCCTGCTTTTTCAAAGATGACGGACTGCTTCTTGTCCACAACCACATCTTTATTGCGACACCACTGTGACCCGTTAGCGCCAAGCTGTTGTTGGATATCCCGCGCCATGGTCGTCGCCTGAGCGGCGCTCATATTACCAATTACCAGGAATTCAGGCCGCGCACCGGTTTTTAAGGCGTCGCGGTACGCCATCACCTCTTTCAGGGTGATGGAAGGCAGTAGCTTACGGCGCTCATCGCGTGAGAAGTACGGCACCTGAGAAAGCATTTGTACTGGCATAATTGCCTGATCGTAGGCTTTACCCTTCTCTGCAGAATCCATCATCTGGGCATACCAGGATTTCGCCTGTTCCAGCTGTTCATCCGTTGAGGTGTAGCTGAAATAGCCGCTCAGCAGAGCCTGAAAAAGCTGCGGCAGACGTTGGGTATAGCCGTTGGCGTTAAGCATCAACCCATTGTTAGCGTTGGTAGAGAAACCAATTCCACCTACCGACGCCTGATTGCTTAACTGATCGAGCGCAATCCCCGCCAGGTAATCGTTAAGTGCGAATAATACCTGGTTGCGGGCGCTGTCCATGGCCTTCGGGTTACGCAGGATCACGCTGACGTCAGCCTTCGGCTCACTGGCAAAATACTGGCTCGGCGCATACACCACGCGTAGATCCGGCTCATCAACGATCAGTTCCGGGTGAGCGTATTTTTTATCCGTTTTAATCAGCGTGAAATCATCCGGAATGTAGGGGTTCAACTCCGGTAACGACAGCGCAATGCCCTGCGCTTTTTGCTGCCAGTCGGCAAAGGTTTTGTCGCTGATTTTATCCACCTGGTAAGGCGCATCGACAAAATAAGCGGTTTTATTATGCGGTTCTTTCGCACTGATATACCAGATACGCGCATTCTGTGGCGTCATCATTGCCAGGCGTTGCTCAACGGCTTTCACATCGTACTGGTCGGCAATATTCACCGCATCCAGCGTATGTTCGACAGGAACGCGGATCATGGTATCAGCCAGCCATTCCACGTAGTCCATATCACGGGTGATGGAGGGATAACGGAAATCGAGATCCAGTACGTGCGCCAGTTCGTCAAAATAGCGTTTATCGACGCCTTTATCGCGTAACAGATTGAGATAACTGAAAATTGCCGCAACAACTTCATCGCGGTTCGCCAGCCCTTTGTCGGTTAACGTCGCGGAAATGGCTAACACGCCGCTGTTCCCATTGACCACCGGATCGGAATCCGCACGAATACCTTCAACCAGTCCCTGCTTTTGCAGCCAGTCAGACAACGTGCCAGGGCTACGATTACCAATCAGATAGGTCACCAGCTCATCGGTTTTACTGCGGAACTGCGCGCTGTTGTTATCGATACGAAACTCGACGCGCAGTACTTTACGCGGCATTGCCGGAACATAGTGGATGATGACGCCCTTTTGCGCGTCGGTGACTACCGGTACGGTAATTTCAGGCTTTGCGATATTTCTGTTCGGTACGCGTCCAAAGGTGTCAGCAGCTATCCGCGCCAGCTCTGGCAGCGGTTTATTGCTATAAATCACCGCCTTCATCAGGTTCGCGGAGTAGTACTTTTCATGAAATTTTTGTAATGCCTGCACCACCGGGTTTCCCGGTTTATCGCTTAATGTCTCGAGATTTCCGCCGGAGAAACGCGAGCCAGGGTGCGCCGGGTTGATGGTCTCAGCACTCACCTGCGCCATACGCATCCCGTCTCGGGTACGCGCCAGCGTCAGCTCGGAGTTAACCGCGTTACGCTCACGATCGGCATATTTTTTATCCAGCAACGGATCGGCAATAGCGTCCGCCAGGCGATCCACCGCCCCCACCAACGCGTCGTTTTCGACTTCAAGATAGAAGGCCGTACGGTAAGGCGCGGTGCTGGCATTGTGGCTGCCGCCGTGCATTTTCAGGAATTCAGCCAGACTGTCCGGCTGTGGGTATTTTTTCGAGCCCATCAGACACATGTGTTCGAGATAATGCGCCAGCCCCTGATGCTCGTCCGGATCCTCCAGCGAGCCCACGGGAACCACCAGTGCAGAAAGGGATTTCACGGCCTGAGGATCGGATACCAGCAACACGACCATGCCGTTATCAAGGCGCACGGCCTGATACTGGCGGGTGTCTTTATCGCTTTTACGGATGGTTTCAGCTAAAGGCTGCCAACCGGTATCTGCCTGACTTACGGGAACCCAAAGGGCGACGAACAACAGTAATGCGCTGAACCAGGTGCTGCGGGGCATTCACAAACCTCATCATTAACGTATTCACCTGTTCACAGCAAAGCACGCATAAATACGTGGTCTGAACAGGGCAAGACTATGTGCTGAACGAGCCAGCATCCTCTCTTTGTAAGAATCAGTCCGTGACAGAATGCGCATCATAGTGGAAGCCATCGAACCGCGCAATTTTTATACAATCATCATGACTGATTAAAGCGAAAAATTGGTAACAGGTAGCGCTGAGACTGTAAAACAATGGTCTCCAGCGTAGCCGCATCCAGCTGACGCCAAAGACGCTGATACCAGATATCATCACCTTCACCCCGTACCATCATGTTGCCTTCATAGGCCTGCAGAAACTTACTGCGCGCTTTTTGCAACGTTGCATCGTCATCTAACATGGCATCATTTACGGCGTCATAACAGGTTTTTATCCAGGCGCCGCCGCTTTCGGGCAATACCAGCAATGGTGACGACATGCCTTCCCGATACCCGTCAATGAGCTGCGACAGGTACAGCAGTGCCTGCTCTGCATCCAGTGGCGGAAAACGCCATTCCCCGTCTTTACGCAGGAACAACCGGCTCTCTCCCGTACCGCCACTGGCACAATAGACAAGATGTTCCAGCCAAAGTTGCACACCCTGCGCAATGCTTATCAAAGATGGGCGCCAGCGCAACAAACCGTCCTCTTGCACCTGTGGTAGCCAACCGGTGATTTGCACGCCGTTACAGTTAAGATCGATTTCCATACTCTGGCAGGGCTGACGACAGGCGATAATGCGTTCAGCCAGCGACTGCATCTCCTGACGCTGCGTATCCCACAGAATTTCGCCAAATGGCCCATAGGGAAGCGTGCCCGCCGCACGAAAACGGCGAAACAGTTGTTCAGCATCCTTCTCTTCAACCAGCGTGTTAAGCAATTGCTGATTAAGCTGATAGCGGGTTAATCCTTCAAGAGTGAACGGTTCCGTTTCCGGGATCTCACTTTCTTCAGAGCGGAAGTTGACCCTCAGACGCATCTGGAAAAAAGCCCTTACCGGATGAGCCCAAAATCGCTGCAGCGTTTCCAGCGTCAGCGTTTCAGGCATCTCAAAAGGAAGCGTCTGGACAAAATTCGTGTGCGCTTTTCCTGACAGGCTCGCCGCAGGCAGCCATTCCCGGGCATAGCTTTGCTGTTCGCCCGGCAGATAGTTTTGTGCATCAAAGGGCATACGGGTATGCAAACGAGTAATGTGTGCTTTTACCCGGGCTTCGCTTTGATCGCAGGTCAACGATTCATCTCCCGGCAGATAGTGGCTTTGCCCGATGTAGTCCATCAGTTCCTGCACCAGCACCGACGGGAAGCGCTCGCTGTTGTCCTGAATGGAGCGGCCAATGTAGCTGATGTAGAGCGTTTGCTGTGCTGAAATCAATGCTTCAAGAAACAGGTAGCGGTCATCATCGCGACGGCTGCGATCGCCCCTCATCGGTTTTTGACTCATCAAATCAAAGCCCAACGGTGCAAGCTGACGCGGATAAACGCCATCGTTCATACCCAGCAGGCACACCACCTTGAAAGGAATAGAGCGCATCGGCATCAGCGTACAAATGTTAACTGGCCCCGCCAGGAAGCGCTGGCTAATGCGCTCCTGGTCAAGACGCTGGGCCAGCTCATCACGCAATAGAGAGAGCGGTATGGCATCACCATACTCAGCCCCCAGACCTTCAGTGATAATGGCCTGCCACTGCTGTTCAATCAGCGTCATCGCCGCTTCGGTATCTGCATCCGGCAGGAAGAAATCATTAAGCATGTCCCGACAAACGGGCAGCCACTCTTCCAACGGGCGCTCCTGCGCTAACCCTCTACGCCAGAGATTGAGCTGCATCAGCAACGAGGCCAGATGCCCTACCAACTCGGCAATCAAACCGTTGGACTCATCGTATGGCAATACCGATTGCCACTCGCCCTGCGCGCTTTCCATCGCGTAGCCGAGCAGCATGCGGGTTAAACCAAATTGCCAGGTATGCTGACCTGTAGGCGGAAGTTCCAGTTCACGCACGTTATCGTCGTCAATTCCCCAGCGAATCCCGGATTCATTGACCCATAACCGAAGATAGCGCAGCCCTTCTTCATCGATATTGAAACGCGCCGCCAGCACGGGCACATCCAGTAATGCCAGCACATCCTCTGAGACAAAACGGCTATCCGGCAGCGACAGCAGGCTAATAAAGGCCTGTAAGACAGGATGAGACTGGCGCGCCCGACGGTCGGAAATCGCATAAGGTAAGTAACGCTCAGCTGGCGCGCTGCCAAAGACCGACTGAATAAATGGGCTGTAGCTGTCGATATCCGCCACCATCACAATAATATCGCGCGGCGTCAGCGTGGGATCCGCTTCCAGCATTGCCAGCAGGCGGTCATGAAGAATTTCTACCTCGCGCTGTGGGCTATGACAAACATGGAAAGTCACGCTGGTGTCGTTTAGTTCAAGTCGTCGTTTATTGTCGCTACGCGAATACTCTTCAAGCGTAACGCCCGCCACGGCATGACTTTCAAGTTCCAGAATATCCGATTGAATATTATGCAAAAGATTGTCAGGCGTAATATCGACAAACGCATCCAGCTCCTGACTATTTTCCAGTTCTGAAAGCAAATAAATGTAATCGCGCCCCAGTTTGCCCCACGAGGCCAGCATCGGGTTGCCCACATCCTGTTCACCATCGCTGTTAAACAATCCTTCGGCTTTCTGACTATCGCGAAACAGCGGCAGATGGCGTTCTTCAAAGCTGTGCCGACGCTGACGCGCCATCAACTTCGCCAGCCAGGCAGGATCTTTTATATCTCCCCAGTAGTAGCGACAAGGGTTGGTAAACAGCAGATGAATATCAATGTGCTTGCCCAGCGCCTGCAATGCCTGCAAATAAACCGGCGGCAGCGCCGAAATGCCGCAAATAAAGACGCGAGAAGGCAGTCCCTGCGGACACTCGGACGCACTTTCCAGAGTCTGAATAAATCGTTGGTATAAATTGGCGCGATGCCAGCGCGGCTGGCCCAATTCCTCGGTGTGTTCCACCAGCGCTTTCCACAACGGCGCCTGCCAGGCCTGAGACTCGCCGAGTCCCTCAACCAGTCGCCCGGCTTCCCACAGGGTCAACCACTCAGGGCGATAGACTAAATACTGGTCGAAGAGGTCAGCCGCGCGCGAGGAAAGCTGAAACAGCTTACGTTTATCGGTGTCGTCCGTCAGATAGTGGCGCAGCAATGCGAAGTCATCGCCATCCAGCAATTGCGGCAACAGCGTCATCAACTTCCAGCTCATGCTCTGTTTGCTGAACGCGCTCTCTTTCGGGATATCCGGCAGCACGCGCACAAACATATCCCAGATAAAACTCGCGGGCAGCGGAAAATCGATGTTGGCGGCAATACTAAACTTCTGTGCAAGGGTCATTTGTAGCCACTGTGCCATACCGGTACTTTGAACCAGGATCATCTCAGGTTCAAAGGGGTCGTCCAGCCGCTCGCGCTCAACGATAAATTCCATTAACGCTTCCAGCACATCCAGACGATTGGAGTGGTAGACCCTTAACATAGCGACTCCTGACTACTGACGATTCGGGCAATGCAGACGCGTCATCTGACCCTGCCTGCCCAAGGGTGAAGAAATTTTAACGTTGATGCTGACACATCCCGCGCTCGTTGTCTGCATTCGGTTAACCTGCCAGTTCAAAGGCGATGAAAACTGATACAGCTGGGTTTGCTGCCAGGCGTGACGCCAGAGTTGCTGATACTGGTTTCTGATGATAAAGCTGTTCATCAGCGCCCGCTGGTATCCTGACAGCGCGGTCACAATCATGATCATCAGCACCATTGCCAGCATCACTTCCGGCAGGCTAAAGCCACGCTGTCTGTTCAGGGGATCTGACATAGTGCCTGCTCCTTTAGTGGACAAAAATCGCTCCAGCCATGCGCCGAATATTCGATATTGTCATCAATAATCGCCCCCTGCCGCCATAACGATACCCCTTCATAATGGACTATAAGCAGCACGAAATTATTAGTAAGCAGTCGCAGGCAAACCGCGGCATCCTGCGTGGTATAACGCCGACACTGTGCAGCGAGTTGTAAGCGCCAGGGCTGCATACGCCCCCATTCCATCGCGGATTGCACCACCGCCTGGCGCTGCAGAGCCTGACTTTGCGTGACCACTCGCGAAGCAAAACGGGACTCCTGCCTGCTAACGCCTTGCAGCAGAAGGCTACCGAGCACCAGCAGTAACAGGACCATCGCTAAAGATGAAACGCCCCGCTCACGGTTCACAGGTTGAATCCTGTCACGCTGTAGACTGCTTCAATAACCTTTTGTGGTTCGGCATTGTTCACTCCGCGCAAACGCAGCGTAAGGAGCGGGGAATATCCGCTGATATTCAGACGTTCGACCAGAAATGCCTCAATCTGTATCGTGGCTGGATCGGTCATTTTCTCCCACCCTTTTCCATTGCAGTCCGTTACTCCCCGCAGGGTCTCCAGTACCTTGTCCTGTAAACGAAATCCAATCGTATCGGCCTCTTTCGCGGGACTGCTCTCCCAAATGCCGTTGCTATTGGCATCCCAGCGCGCAATGACACAGTCGCCCTTAGCCGATATCTCCAGCCCTTCTCCGACACAGTTTCCGCGGCAGTACCCTGCCCGCTGAAGATGCTTCGCCACGGTGTATACCCGCTGCCATATTTCATCTTCAAGCGCTAACTGGCGCGTGTTGCGCAGGATCTCTCGCTGCAGCGCGGGTAAAAATCGCGCTGAGCTAAGCAATAAAACGCTGCTAATCGCCATAGCAATCAGCACCTCAAGGAGTGAAAAGCCCCGTTCATTTACTGACATAACCTGGCCTCATCTTTCTCGCAAAGCCTGATTCGCCCCCAGCCTGACACCACCACGCGCCATTCCCCTGTCGTATTTTTCAGGCGAATATGTCCAGCCCATGCCGTATTGCGCAGACCAAAAAAGGCCAGTGAAGGCGTTATCTCTGCCATTTCGACATCGTCCCAGGGCGGTGTAAAAGCCAAGGGCGAAACGGGTAGACACGTGGTTTGCACAGCAGCAGAGCTGACAAAACACCAGGATGTGCCATCCCGAATCACGCTGATGACGTGATCGCGGTTACGCCAGTTAGCATCTTCACGCAGTTGCAGCAGGTAATCTCGCACCTGAATGGCGGTTTGCCATAGCCGCTGTTGCTGTTG
>NZ_SZWS01000051.1:145143-147098 GCF_005281245.1 Citrobacter sp. wls826 | reverse complement strand
CCCCGAGGCGCCAAGCGCCGCGACGATCAGCATCGCAATCAGGGTTTCGATAAGCGTGTAGCCGTGTTGTTTTTTCATGCCGCCAGTATGGCGTGAGGAAAATGAATAACGAGCGGGAAATTCGGTTTCTACGGCGAGCTACGAGGAATATTTGTCGCGTTGCAGGTCGTTGCAATATTTCAGGAACCCACGCCGAAGAACGAGATTTGAGACAAAAAAAACCGACGCGCACGGGCGTCGGTTGTGACAGCATGAGGCCGGTTAGATAGCCACTGGCGCTTTAATACCAGGATGCGGATCGTAGCCTTCAATTTCGAAATCTTCGAAGCGATAGTCAAAGATAGATTCAGGCTTACGTTTGATGACCAGCTTCGGCAGCGCGCGCGGTTCGCGGCTAAGCTGCAGATGCGTTTGATCCATATGGTTGCTGTACAGGTGCGTGTCGCCGCCGGTCCAGACAAAATCCCCCACTTCCAGATCGCACTGCTGCGCCATCATGTGTACCAGCAAGGCGTAGCTGGCAATGTTAAACGGCAAACCGAGGAACACATCGCACGAACGCTGATAAAGCTGGCAGGAGAGCTTGCCATCCGCCACGTAAAACTGGAAGAACGCGTGGCACGGCGCCAGCGCCATTTTATCCAGCTCACCGACGTTCCATGCAGAAACGATAATTCGGCGAGAGTCCGGGTCATTTTTGAGCTGGTTTAACACCGTGGTGATCTGGTCAATATGGCGACCATCTGGCGTAGGCCACGCACGCCACTGTTTGCCATAAACCGGCCCCAGATTACCGTTTTCATCCGCCCATTCGTCCCAGATTGAGACGTTGTTTTCATGCAGGTAGGCAACGTTGGTGTCGCCCTGCAAAAACCACAGCAGTTCATGAATGATCGAGCGTAAATGGCAGCGTTTAGTCGTAACCAGCGGGAACCCTTCCTGCAGATTAAAACGCATCTGATGACCAAAAATGGAAAGCGTTCCGGTTCCGGTACGGTCGTTTTTCTGTGTGCCTTCATCCAGCACTTTTTGCATCAGTTCTAAATACTGTTTCATGGTTCCTCAGGAAACGTGTGGCTGTGGGCTGCGGCGGTACGCCCAAACCATCATAATAATGCCTGCGACAATCATCGGGATTGATAGGATCTGTCCCATGCTAATGTACTGTACCCAGGTGCCGGTAAACTGTGCATCCGGCTGGCGGAAGAATTCAACGATAATACGAAACGCGCCATAACCAATCAGGAACAGACCGGATACCGAGCCCATCGGGCGCGGTTTACGAATGTAAAGATTAAGAATGATAAACAGCACAACGCCTTCCAGCGCCATCTCATAAAGCTGTGAGGCGTGGCGCGGCAGCGAGCCGTAGGTATCAAAAATTGACTGCCATTGCGGGTTAGTTTGCAGCAGTAAAATATCTTCGGTACGGGAGCCCGGGAACAGCATGGTGTACTTGAAGTTCGGATCAACGCGTCCCCACAGCTCACCGTTGATAAAGTTGCCCAGACGCCCTGCGCCCAGACCAAACGGAATCAGCGGGGCAATGAAATCAGAAACCTGGAAGAACGAACGCTTGGTGCGTTTGGCGAAGATAATCATCACCAGGATCACACCAATCAGCCCACCGTGGAAGGACATCCCGCCGTCCCAAACGCGGAACAGATACAGCGGGTTATCGAGGAATAACGGGAAGTTATAGAACAGTACGTAACCAATACGCCCTCCAAGGAAAACCCCGAGGAAGCCCGCATACAGTAGATTTTCTACTTCATTTTTGGTCCAGCCACTGCCCGGACGATTAGCACGGCGCGTCGCCAGCCACATCGCAAAAATAAACCCCACCAAATACATTAAGCCGTACCAGTGAAGCGCGACGGGTCCGATTGAGAAAATGACCGGATCGAAATCCGGAAAATGCAGATAGCTACTGGTCATCTGTCACCACAAGTTCT
>NZ_SZWS01000051.1:143440-145074 GCF_005281245.1 Citrobacter sp. wls826 | reverse complement strand
CCTGCATAATGCAGGCGCTCCAAAGGTGCGAATGATAGCACATGGGGATCGCAGCGGATGCCGATTACAGTTAAAAGATATGTATACCTACTGTTACCAGCCCCCGATTCACAATCCCCCGCGAATCAGTCCCCCCATGCCACGGCGTTCCATAAAAGCCGCCACCTGATGGCGTACTTCTGTCGCCATCTGCGCTTCCAGGCTGCGTTGCGCCAGCGTTTGCGCCTCATCAAAATCGATATGGCGCAGCAGATATTTAACGCGAGCCACGGAACGACCGTTCATCGACAAATGGCGAAAACCCAGGCCGATCAGAATGGCCACGCACATCGGGTCGCCCGCCATTTCACCGCACAATCGCAAATCGATACCGCTTCTTTCGGCTTCCTGCGCAATCATCGCCAGCACACGTAACATACCCGGATGCAGGCTGTCATAAATGCTGGCTACCCGTGTATTGTTACGATCGACAGCCAAAATGTACTGGGTGAGATCGTTGGTTCCGACCGAGATAAAGTCTATCCGGTTTATCAGATGCGGCAGCATAAACACCATCGACGGAACTTCCAGCATGATGCCAATGCGCGGTTTTGGGATCGCGTAGCCGATCATCTCTTCCACTTCGCGTCCGGCGCGTTCAATCAAACGTCGCGCTTCGTCCACTTCATCAATGCTGGTGACCATCGGCAGCAAAATGCTCAGGTTGCCGGTTGCCGCGTTGGCACGCAGCATGGCCCGAACCTGGATCAAAAAGATCTCCGGCTGATCGAGCGTTATGCGGATCCCACGCCAGCCAAGGCACGGGTTCTCTTCACTGATCGGCATGTAGGGCAATTGTTTATCGGCGCCGACATCCAGCGTACGCAGAGTCACCGGCTTGTCGTTAAACATTTGCAGCATGCCCTGATACTGCGCAACCTGTTCTTCTTCCGAAGGAAAACCGCTTTGCAGCATGAACGGGATTTCGGTGCGATACAGGCCAATGCCATCGATCCGGCTCCCCAGCTTCTCTTCATGCTCCGGGCTGAGGCCCGCATTGAGCATCACCTTCACACGCTCGCCGCTTTTCAACTGTGCTGGCTGGTTGACGTCATCTTCCGCCAGGCGGCTCAGCTCAATTTCTTCACTGATAAGACGCTGGTATTCCTGGATCAATACCGGTTCTGGATCGACCAGCAGTTCACCGCGATAACCGTCCACTACCAGCGTACGGCGGTGTAACACCGATGGCTGGATATCGGCCCCCATGACGGTAGGGATACCCAGCGCACGAACCATAATAGCCGCATGAGAGTTGGCCGCGCCGTCCCGGACAACCACACCGACTAAGCGGTCCTGAGGAAGTTCCGCCAACGTGGTGGCGGAAAGCTCATCCGCCACCAGCACAAAACGTTCCGGCCAGGTATTCGGCCCCTGGATTGAGTCGTCAAGATGGAACAGTAGACGCTGGCCCAGCGCGCGTAAATCTCCGGCCCGCTCTTTGAGGTAGTTATCACTCAGCGCGGCAAACTGTTCGGCAAACTTTTCAATGATCGTTTTAACGGCCCACTCGGCCACCGAACCGTTATCCACTTCCGCAAACAGCTCACGGCGCAGACGAGTATCGGAAAGCAAGTGTGAATAGAGATCAAAAA
>NZ_SZWS01000051.1:143289-143429 GCF_005281245.1 Citrobacter sp. wls826 | reverse complement strand
CGCCGCCGTTTCTTTTTGCGCCCCGGCGGTAAAGCGTTTGCTGTAGCGGCGGAATTCATTCGCCGCCTCTTCCAGCGCACCGGTGAGTCGCTCGCGCTCAAGCACCGGATCCAGCGTTGAAGCCTGATAGACCTGCTCCA
>NZ_SZWS01000051.1:138339-143244 GCF_005281245.1 Citrobacter sp. wls826 | reverse complement strand
TCGCATCCTGCCAGCCTTCGGCTATTGCCACGCCAGGGGCGGCGGGCAATGCGCGGATGCGCGTTTGCCGGTATTGGCCGAACAGCGCGTTAAGCTGCGACTGCGAAAGAATCGCCGCCATTTGCGTAGCGAGCGTGACGAGGAAAGACTCTTCACTTTCATCGTACTGGCGCAATTCGCGCTGCTGGACCACCAGCACACCTAACAGCTGACGGCGCTGAATAATCGGTACGCCTAAGAACGCACGAAAGCGCTCTTCTTTTACCGAAGGGATGTATTTAAAGCTGGGATGTTTTTGCGCATCGGCGAGGTTGATAGGTTCCGCCAGCCTGCCAACCAGGCCAACGATACCTTCATCAAACGCGAGTGCGACAGTACGACCACGCGGTTTCTTCAGTCCCCGGGTCGCCATGAGGTAATAACAACGTCGATCGTGATCGGCCAAGTAAACCGAACAGACCTCTGTATCCATCGCAAGACAGATGTCGGTAACCAGAATATTCAGCGCTTCATTCAGACGCGGAGCACTGGCCACCTTTTCGACTATTTCGCGCAGGCGGGTGAGCATAATTTGCGTAGCTTAACCTCTTTTACGTCTGTACGCAGGTGCGCTTTGCGGCTTAGGAGTGCTCTCCTGAAGCGCCATGACAACACTTGCGAATTCTTTCATCACCCTGCGATAGACATCGCGTTTAAATGACACCACCTGTCGAACCGGATACCAGTAACTCACCCAGCGCCAGCCGTCGAACTCAGGTGTACTGCTGGTTTGCATATTGATTTCAGCATCGCTGCTGACCAATTGCAGAAGAAACCATTTTTGTTTCTGGCCGATACAAACCGGCTTCGTGTCCCAACGCACCAAACGTTTCGGTAACTTGTAACGCAACCAGTTACGAGTAGAAGCAAGGATCCGTACATCTTTACGACTGAGACCCACTTCTTCAAAGAGTTCCCGGTACATCGCCTGCTCTGCTGTCTCTCCTGCATTTATCCCACCTTGCGGGAATTGCCAGGAGTGCTGACCAAATCGCCGGGCCCACATGACCTGCCCCTGGCGGTTACAAATTACTATCCCTACATTCGGGCGGTAGCCATCGTCATCAATCACCGGACTACCTCAATATAAACCTTATATACAAACGATTGTTTCACACTCCAGAGAGGCGGTAAACCACTCTGTTAAGGGCGCGATACTCTAATAACAATTGAATAACTCACAGCTAAGGGCGGAGTTATAAACAGAAGAAGGGCAAGCAAGGCGATTTTATTCACCTTTTCTGTGGATATAGTTGTGAAGAAGTACGGAATTACTATGGGAAAACCCAGAACAGTCCGAATAAGACATTCGTCACATATCAAAAATAGTCTTCTATATTCATAAAGTTAAAACCGTTCAGCGCAAATAAACCCATAGAAACGTGACGTATATCACGCACACGATCTTCAGGCTGATGAAAGATCGACCAGCGTTGGTTTTATCCACAGATTATGCCAATAAGTTAGGCACAATTTGTGTGAAAATTCGATTTTCGTCGCACGTCAAGGCTGTAAATTGAAACAGTAGTGGGGGTTTTTCACAGTTATCCCATCTTTCTGTGGATAACATGGTGTAAGATCCTGTTCATTGTCAGTGACCAGAATTGGAAAACCCGCTTCGCTGTTGCGCAACTCTGCGTATGTGAATCTAAAAACCAATATAAATCATAGAATTGAATAAAGCATGTGGAAAAAGATAAACTCTGTCCACACGGTATAAAATCTTTGCTCATTTTTTCACCTAAGGGTTAACCCGATGTCAGAACTCCATCCGCTGCTTTCTCCCCCTGAATCTGAAGCCCAGTTGTTGAGCCAGGCACAGCTGCTTTCGGGCTACGCGCTGGGAGAGTTGGCGGCAATGGCGGGACTCGTCGCCCCCAAGGATCTCAAGCGCGATAAAGGCTGGATTGGCGTGCTACTGGAAATCTGGCTCGGCGCCAGTGCGGGCAGCAAACCGGAGCAGGATTTTGCGGCGCTGGGCGTGGAGCTGAAAACAATCCCAGTGGATAGCCTTGGCAGACCGCTGGAAACCACCTTTGTGTGCGTGGCACCGTTAACCGGCAATACCGGCGTTACCTGGGAAACCAGCCATGTGCGGCACAAACTTAAACGCGTTCTGTGGATCCCGGTAGAAGGCGAACGCAGCATCCCGCTGGCTGAGCGCCGCGTCGGCTCTCCCCTGCTGTGGAGCCCGAATGAAGAAGAAGACCTGCAATTGCGTCTGGACTGGGAAGAGTTGATGGACATGATAGTGTTAGGCCACGTCGAACGCATCACTGCCCGCCATGGGGAAGTGCTACAGCTGCGTCCTAAAGCCGCCAACGCCCGAGCGCTTACCGAGGCCATTGGCGCCCATGGCGAACCCATCCTGACCCTACCACGCGGTTTTTACTTGAAAAAGAACTTCACGCGCGCATTGCTTGAGCGACATTTCTTGTTCCAGGCGCAATAGGCACCGTCCGGTCTTTCACCCGCCGCGTTACGGGCCTATAATTACCGCTTCTTTTTTTTGGCAGGACTTTGTTCGATGTTATTTGCATGGATAACCGATCCTAACGCCTGGCTTGCGCTCGGTACGCTGACGCTGCTGGAGATCGTTCTTGGGATCGACAATATTATTTTCCTCTCTCTGGTTGTAGCCAAACTCCCGACAGCGCAACGCAATCATGCCCGACGTATTGGGCTTGCGGCGGCGATGATCATGCGTCTGGCACTGCTCGCCTCTATTGCCTGGGTAACGCGTCTGACAAACCCGCTATTCGAAGTGTTTGGCGAGGCAATATCAGCGCGCGACCTGATCCTTCTACTGGGGGGATTGTTCCTGATCTGGAAAGCCAGTAAGGAGATCCACGAATCCATTGAAGGTGAGGAAGAGGGGCTGAAAACCCGCGTTTCCTCTTTTCTGGGCGCGATTGTGCAGATCATGTTGTTAGACATTATCTTCAGCCTGGATTCCGTGATTACTGCGGTAGGCTTGTCCGATCATCTGTTTATCATGATGGCGGCAGTGGTGATTGCCGTGGGTGTGATGATGTTTGCTGCACGCCCGATTGGCGATTTTGTCGATCGCCATCCTTCGGTAAAAATGCTGGCGCTCTCGTTCCTGATTCTGGTCGGTTTCACGCTAATTCTGGAAAGTTTCGACGTCCACGTTCCGAAAGGATATATCTATTTCGCCATGTTCTTCTCTATTGCGGTAGAGACCCTGAACCTGTGGCGTAATAAAAAAAATCCGCTCTGATGAAATCCATCGCTCCCCGCACGGGGAGCGAATGCGCGCCACACCTACCTCTTCTCACAGTTTAAGATTTTACTGCTTTCGCCATGCACAACTTCGCGTTATTACTAAACTATTGTCAGATGCAGGCCATGTGAGGATAAGCAGATGAAAAAATGGGCAGTTTTGATTTCCGCCGTAGGACTGGCTTTTGCCGTTTCCGGATGCAGCAGTGACTATGTAATGGCGACAAAAGATGGTCGAATGATCCTGACCGATGGAAAACCAGAAATTGACGATGATACCGGTCTGGTGAGCTATCACGACCAGCAAGGCAATGCGATGCAGATTAATCGCGATGATGTGTCTCAAATCATTGAACGCTGATGGTTGAGGTCAGCAGCGCGCTGGCCTTAACAATTTTACTTCCCTTTTTCTCTTCCCTCAGCCATTTTTATAATCCTTATGTCGTGATTATAAAAAGGAAACGGCTATGCAATATCACCGTATACCCCACAGCTCGCTTGAAGTCAGTACACTGGGGCTGGGCACAATGACGTTTGGTGAACAAAACAGCGAAGCCGACGCACATGCACAGCTCGATTATGCCGTAGAACAAGGCATAAATTTGATCGACGTTGCCGAGATGTATCCGGTACCGCCGCGTCCTGAAACCCAGGGTCTCACCGAAACCTACGTAGGTAACTGGCTCGCCAAACACGGCAGCCGTGAAAAGCTAATCGTTGCTTCTAAGGTGAGTGGACCTTCACGTAACAACGACAGCGGTATTCGACCGAATCAGGCGCTGGACCGTAAAAATATCCGTGAAGCGCTGCACGACAGCCTGAAAAGACTGCAAACCGATTACCTGGATCTGTATCAGGTTCACTGGCCGCAGCGCCCGACCAACTGCTTTGGTAAGTTAGGCTACAGCTGGACGGACTCTGCGCCAGTCGTTTCGCTGCTGGATACGCTGGACGCGCTGGCAGAGTTTCAGCGCGCGGGGAAAATTCGCTACATCGGCGTGTCCAATGAAACCGCGTTTGGCGTGATGCGCTACCTGCACCTGGCGGACAAACACGATCTGCCGCGCATCGCCACCATCCAGAACCCCTACAGCCTGCTGAATCGCAGCTTTGAGGTTGGACTGGCGGAAGTGAGCCAGTATGAAGGCGTTGAACTGCTGGCCTACTCTTGCCTTGGCTTCGGTACATTAACCGGTAAATACCTGAACGGCGCGAAGCCTGCCGGTGCACGCAATACGCTGTTTAGCCGTTTCACGCGTTACAGCGGCGAGCAAACGCAAAAAGCCGTTGCGGCCTATGTGGATATCGCGAAACGCCATAATCTGGATCCTGCGCAAATGGCGTTGGCATTCGTGCGTCGTCAGCCGTTTGTCGCCAGCACCCTGCTGGGAGCCACGACGATGGAGCAGCTAAAAACCAACGTTGAAAGCCTGCATCTGGAGTTGAGCGAAGAAGTACTGGCAGAGATTGAAGCGGTGCATCAGGTGTATACCTATCCTGCACCGTGACGGTTAGTGCCTGATGGCGCTACGCTTATCAGACCTACAAATTGCTGCGTTCTGTAGGCCAGATAAGGCGACGCTGCCATCCGGCACATTCATTGTTCATTCATCTCGTACCTGG
>NZ_SZWS01000051.1:128728-138303 GCF_005281245.1 Citrobacter sp. wls826 | reverse complement strand
GGCTGGCGGCGCTGCCAAATCCACAGCGCCGCAATCGCCAGCGCAAACAGCGCGCCGAATCCAATACCAATCGCTACCGCCGGGATCCCCACCAGCACTGCCAGTGAGTAAATCCCAAGCATCAGCAGCATCGCGCTGTTTTCGCCCAGGTTTTGCACCGCGATCGCATTACCCGCACCGACGCTTTTCTTGCCCCGCTCCTGCAGCAACGCATTCAGCGGTACCACAAAGAAGCCACCTGACACGCCGATAAGCATCAGCAACGCGTAAGCCGGAAGCAGCGCATGCTGAAGTGAGAAAATCAGCACCACGACGCCAATCAGGATCCCCGCTGGCATACAGCGCGACACGGTTTCCAGCGTCACCAGCTTCGCTGCCGCCCCCGCGCCTACTACAATCCCAATCGCTACCATGGCATTGAGGTAGGTCGGCGTAGCGTTATCGGTGATGCCGAGCGCCACCGGAACCCACAGCACCAGCAGAAAACGCAGCGTGACGCCCGCGCCCCAAAAAAGGCTGGTTCCGACCAACGAAAAACGTGTTTCACCGTTGCGCCACAGCGAAGAGGCGGCGCAGAAGAAACTGCGCGTCATTTTCCCCAGATGCCAGGATTGGCCAGGACGAGCCGCGGCCAGTTTCGGGATGTACAGGTTAGCCACCACGGCGCCAGCATAGGCCAGCGCACAGGCAGAAAGCGCGGCAATCACATGCCAGTCGGCCAGAACGCCACCGGCGACAGAACCGAGCAAAATCGCGGCGATGGTGGAGGCTTCCATCAGGCCGTTGGCTTTCACCAGTTTGTCACCGGTGGTCAATTCACCGAGAATGCCATACTTGGCCGGTGAGTACGCGGCCGCGCCAATCCCCACCAGCGTATACCCGAGAAACGGATTAATGCCGAAGCAAATACTCGCCGCGCCCAGCAGTTTCAGGGCGTTCGCGAACATCATCACTCTGCCTTTGGCAAAGCTATCCGCCATCTGTCCAACAAATGGCGCAAACAGGATGTAAGCGCCCACAAACACCATTTGCAGGATTGGCTGGCTCCAGTCCGGATAAAATTGTTCCTTCAGCAGCGCCAGCGTGGCGAACAGCAGTGCGTTATCGCCAAACGCCGACAGAAACTGCGCGGCGATGACGGACATCATCCCTTTGGACCAGATTGAAGTGTTAGTGTGCGCTGACTCAATCATGTTGTTTTTCCGGCTCATCGACCCAGCTTTTCAGCGTAACAAAATCCGGCTTACCGCTGCCGAGTAATGGGAGTTGCTTCAGGTGGCGAATATCACGCGGTACGGCAAGTTCAGGCACGCCATGCGCTCGCGCATACTGCTGTAGTTTTTCACGTGTGAGTTCGCTGTCGGTAGTGAACAGCACCAGCGCCTCACCTTTGCTGGCATCGCTCTTGATCGCCGTGGCGTGCATTTTGTCTGCAGATACCGCCAATGCCAGTTGCTCAACCATTTCCAGCGAGACCATCTCTCCGGCAATTTTAGCAAAACGCTTGGCGCGCCCCTGGATCTGTACAAAGCCGTTTTCATCAAAGCGGACGATGTCTCCGGTGTCATACCAGCCGCGCTCAATCTCACCCTGCGCATTTTCTGCCGTCGGCACTTCCAGCACGCCAAGTTTTTCGACGCGCAAATAGCCGCTCATAATATTCGGGCCTTTCAGTTGTAAACGCCCACCGTCCTCAATACCCGGAACAGCCAGCAGTCGGGCATCCATGCCAGGCAAGATGCGCCCTACCGTTCCTGATTTTGCCGCCATCGGCACATTGATCGACACAACCGGCGCACATTCCGTCACGCCATAGCCTTCAAGGACACGCAGGCCAAATTTCTCCTGCCATAGCTGCTTTGTGCTGTCTTGCAGTTTTTCTGCGCCTGCCACCACATAGCGCAGGCGGTGGAAATCGTACGGATGCGCGAAACGCGCATAGTTACCGAGGAACGTTGAAGTACCAAACAACACGGTGCAGTTCCGGTCGTATACCAGCTCCGGCACAATGCGGTAATGAAGCGGGCTGGGATAAAGAAACACTTCCGCACCGGTCAGTAGCGGTGTGAATAATCCCACCGTCAGGCCAAAGGAGTGGAACAGCGGCAGTGCCGACATAAAGCGGTCATCGGCGGTGAAATCGGCAATTGTTTTAATCTGCTCAACGTTCGCCAGAATACTCTTGTGGCTGTGGACCACGCCTTTCGGATGGCCTTCCGAACCAGACGTAAAGAGGATCACCGCAGCCTCTTCCGGCTGCTGTTTCACCTGCGCCAGATGCGGTGCCAGCAGATGTGAGAAAATCCACAGCTTATCGCTCAACGTCACATCGGCTTTTAAATCTTCCAGATAAACCCAGCGTACCTGGGTTAGCTGTTCCGGTAGATGCCAGAGTTTGCCTTTATCGAGAAACTGTCGGGAAGTGAAGATCGTTTTGATTTCAGACGCAGTAATGGCGCTGGTTAACCCTTTCACGCCCGCCGTGTAGTTCATCATGGCCGGAATGCGTCGACGCGCAATGGCACCAAAAATGACCGCCGCGCTGATCCCCGCATTTGGCAGCATCAGGCCGATTTTTTCACCTTCGGCGCTGTATTTTTCCAGAATACGGGCCACAAAGAGCGTCTTAGTCAGCAGTTTGCGGTAGCTGTCCGGCGTAAAGTTAACATCTTCAATGCAGTTTTTGCCCGCGCCAAAACGGTATTTTGCCGCCAGCAGCGACTCGTATAGCGTTTCACGCGGGCGTACCGCCATGCGAGCTTCCATCATAATTTGATGTAGCATTTCACCGGCGATTTTGCGGCGATCGCGAGCTCGCGGGGCTTCCGGCATTGGCATTTGGGTCGGCGGTAGAATGTGCAGTTGGATACGCGGGAAGAATCGCTGTTTAACCAGACCTTTCAGGCGGCTGAAGTGGGAAAGCTCTGCCCCCTCAATGCGGACAGGAACGACCGTCGCTCCCGACTTCGCGGCGACAAACCCGGCACCGTCATATATTTTCATCAACGAACCGGTGGTCGAAATGCGTCCTTCGGGAAAAATCACCACCGGACGGCCCTGCTCGACCAGACGGACCAGATGCTTAATCGACATCGGTTTGGTTGGGTCTAACGGCACGAAGTCAATCAGCGGGGTTAGCCAGCGCATATACCATTGCTGGCTGATCGAGGTGTAAACGGCGAAGACGGGACGAATCGGTAAAAATAGCGCCAGCAGGATGCCGTCTATAAATGAGACATGGTTGGGAGTGATTAGAACGCGTTCTCCCTGTAGCGCGCTGACATTGCCCGTGACGCGAACGCGGAAAAGCACGCGAAACAGATTACGAAAAAAGCCAAATAGCATCTCAACTCCCTGTGCCATTAATTATAGAAACATTAATGGTGGGAGAGTATACGAGTTGGGGAATGGGTGCGACAGGTAAACAGGTAAATACAGTCCGAAAAAAAACCTGCGCATCCGCGCAGGTCGGTGCAAGAGACAGGTACGAAGTGCGTACCGAATAATCTCACCAATCAATACCTCTGGGATCTTGATTGTGGTCGTCAGCAGCCAGATACGCCAGTACGAAAACGCAAAGGAATGAACCCAAATGCAACGAGTTGTGTAAATTATCGGTTACTGTTACAGATAGGCTGAAGGCAAAAAAAAACCTGCGCATCTGCGCAGGCTGGTGTAATTCTAGTGATCAACCCGAAAGTTGATTTCACCTATCAATACCTCTGGGATCCCAACTTTAGCAATCCGCTCAGTTCTCCCACCAGCGAACAATCGCAACAGCACATCGCAAAGTGTAAGCAAAAATTAGCATTTTCTATTTTCTGTCTTATCTTCGCTCGCGCGCGCTCACATTTGCGAGGTCCTGACGGGCAATCTGCTTGAACAGCCAGCCATTTTCCGTAACACTGACGGAATGTAAGCGTTTACCCACAACAGGTACTATCATGGCGACCATAAAGGATGTAGCCCGACTAGCTGGTGTATCAGTCGCCACCGTTTCTCGAGTGATCAATGATTCCCCCAAAGCCAGCGAAGCATCGCGTCTGGCCGTAACGAGTGCAATGGAATCACTCAGCTACCACCCCAATGCGAATGCGCGTGCACTGGCGCAACAATCCACTGAAACCATCGGCCTGGTCGTTGGTGATGTGTCCGATCCATTCTTTGGGGCAATGGTTAAAGCTGTCGAGCAGGTGGCCTATAACACCGGGAATTTTTTGCTGATTGGCAACGGCTACCATAATGAACAGAAGGAACGTCAGGCGATTGAACAGCTCATTCGCCACCGCTGCGCGGCCCTTGTTGTCCATGCCAAAATCATCCCGGATGCGGATTTGGCTTCATTAATGAAGCAAATCCCCGGCATGGTATTGATTAACCGAATTCTGCCGGGATTCGAACAACGCTGCGTTGCCCTCGATGACCGTTTCGGCGCATGGCTCGCTACCCGACACCTTATTCAACAGGGCCATACGCGCATTGGCTACCTGTGTTCCAATCACAGTATTTCTGATGCGGAAGATCGTCTGCAAGGCTATTACGACGCGCTGGCGGAGAGCAATATACCGGTAAGCGATCGACTGGTGACGTTCGGCGAACCGGATGAAAGCGGCGGTGAACAGGCCATGACCGAGTTACTTGGTCGTGGCAAAAACTTCACTGCGGTAGCCTGCTACAACGACTCAATGGCGGCTGGCGCCATGGGCGTATTGAATGATAACGGCATTGATGTGCCGGGAGAAATCTCGCTGATTGGCTTTGATGATGTGCTGATTTCCCGCTATGTGCGCCCACGTCTGACCACGGTACGCTATCCCATCGTGACGATGGCAACCCAGGCCGCTGAACTGGCGCTCGCGTTGGCGGAGAAGCGACCCGCACCTGAAATTACCCACGTCTTTAACCCAACTCTGGTGCGTCGCCATTCCGTTTCGGCGCTGACAGAGCCGGGGAACTCATCGTCAAACGATTAACCAGGATTGCGTCATGACTACGATGTTGGACGTTTCACGACACGCAGGCGTCTCAAAAGCGACCGTTTCGCGCGTACTAAATGGAACGGGTCAGGTAAAAGAGAGCACGCGCCAGAAAGTGTTCAAGGCCATGCAGGCACTCGATTATCGGCCCAACTTTTTAGCGCGCTCTTTAGCGAATCGCACCAGCAACAGCATTGGCCTGGTGGTTTCCACATTTGATGGATTCTACTTTGGCCGCCTGCTGCAACAGGCCTCGCGCCAGACGGAGTCTCACGGCAAGCAGTTGATCGTCACCGATGGTCACGACACGCCGGAGCGTGAGCAGGAAGCCGTGCAAATGCTGGCCGACAGGCAGTGCGACGCCATTATTCTTTATACCCGCTATATGAGTGAAAAGGCGATTATGTCGCTGATGAACAGCATTGCGATGCCCTTGCTGGTCATCAACCGTGATGTCAGTCAGGCCCGCGATCGCGCGATTTTCTTTGAGCAGGAAGACGCGGCGTATCAGGCGGTCAATTATCTGATCTCGCAGGGGCACAGCGATATTGCTTGCATCACCGTGCCAGGCCATACGCCTACCGGTAAATCCCGCCTGATGGGGTATCGTAAGGCTCTGGAAAAAAACGGTATTCCCTGGGATCCTGATAAGGTTAAATACGGCGACTCCACGATGACGCGAGGCTATGAAGCCTGTCGAGAACTGCTGGAGGAAGGGGTGAAATTCAGCGCCCTGTTCGCCTGTAACGATGACATGGCATTAGGTGCATCAAAAGCGTTACATCAGGCCGGACTGAGGATCCCGACGGACGTCTCGCTGTTTGGTTTTGATGATGCGCCCAGCGCCAAATGGCTGGAACCGGGGTTATCTACCGTTTATCTGCCGATTGATACCATGATAACCACGGCAATCGACCAGGCTATACGTCTGGCCAACGGTGAGAGCGTGGAGCCGATCCCTCCGTTTACCGGCAAACTGGTATTACGTGACTCAGTAACGCTCGGACCGTACTTTAAGTAATATGAAAAAGAGCCGGATAGTGACGCAAGCACCTTATCCGGCCAGCTTTACTCAGATTAATTCCAGCGCTAACAGCTCATCAATGGTCTGGCGACGACGAATCAGTCGCGCCACGCCGTTATCAAACAAGACCTCCGGCAGCAGCGGGCGGCTATTGTAGTTTGACGACATTGACGCTCCGTACGCCCCGGTATCATGCAAAACCAGATAATCACCCGGCACCACCGCAGGCAACAGACGGGTTTCCACATTTCCGCCTTCCTGCTGGGTAAACACGTCGCCTGATTCGCACAGCGGTCCGGCCACCACGGTCTCCCGTTGAGGAGTTTGTTGCAGAGAACGACCATCCCCCGCCAGCGCGGAGATATGGTGATAGCTACCGTACATGGCCGGGCGCATCAGATCGTTGAAGCCCGCATCGATCAGCACAAAGTGACGGCTGCCCATCTCTTTTACGCTGCGCACCTGCGCCACTAACACGCCGGCTTCCGCGACCAGAAAACGCCCTGGTTCGATCTCCAGTTTGACGGCATGACCCAGATGACGCGCAATACTATCGCGCGCGGCGTTCCACAATCCAAAATAGTGATCGGTGTCGATCGCCTCTTCACCTTCGCGATACGGGATTGATAAACCGCCGCCTGCGGAGATCGCCTCCAGATCCTGACCAAATTCCACCACCTGACGCACCATCGCGCCGCACACCTGCTCCAGATGCGCGTAGTCCACGCCAGAGCCGATATGCATATGAATACCTACCAGCTTCAGCTTATAGCGCTGAATTACCTCCAGCGCCGCCGGAAGATCGCTGTACCAGATGCCGTGCTTGCTGTTCTCACCCCCGGTATTGGTTTTCTGACTGTGTCCATGCCCAAAGCCAGGGTTTACGCGGAGCCAGACGCGATGGCCCGGCGAGAGCTGGCCCAGTTGTTCCAGCATATCGACCGACCCGGCATTTACCGGAATGCTCAATTCATGCACCCGGGCGAGCGTCGCTTCATCAATCATATCGGCGGTAAAGACAATCTCATCTTTGCCCGGTACAAAACCTGCCGCCAGCGCGCGTTCAATTTCGCCAAGCGAGACGGAATCGACCTTCACGCCCTGCTCGCGCATCAGGCGCAAAATATGAATATTCGAACATGCCTTCTGGGCAAAACGCACCACGTCAAACTGACTCAGTTTGGCAATCTGCGCGCGAATAATCTGCGCATCATAGACCCACACCGGGCAGCCGAATTCGGCAGGCAGGCGCAACAGGTTGTCGGCGGTCAGGTCAGTGTCTGTGTTGTTGAGTGGGCGTGGCATGGCGTGCTCCGGTATTGGCTTTTTTATGATTACGCCACAGCTCAAAAAGAATAAAAAATATCGTTTTATCGTGAGTCTATGCAAAAATGATATGGATTAGCTCATTCGAGGATTGCTTATGCCCGCGGTTAACCTGCGTCACATTGAAATTTTTCACGCCATCATGACCGCAGGCAATCTGACGGAAGCCGCGCGCATGTTACATACCTCGCAGCCCACCGTCAGTCGGGAACTGGCCCGATTCGAAAAAGTCCTGGGATTAACGCTGTTTGAACGCACGCGTGGCCGACTGCATCCAACCGTGCAAGGCTTACGTCTGTTTGAAGAGGTACAACGTTCGTGGTACGGCCTGGACAGAATTGTGAGCGCCGCCGAAAGCCTGCGCGAATTTCGTCAAGGTGAATTGTCGATTGTTTGCCTGCCGGTATTTTCGCAGTCCTTTTTACCGCCGCTGCTGCAGCCATTTCTTGCGCGCTATCCGCAGGTCAACATTCAGATCGTGCCGCAGGAGTCACCACTATTGGAAGAGTGGCTGTCGGCGCAGCGCCACGATCTGGGGTTAACGGAAACGCTGCATACGCCAGCCGGAACGAAACGCACCGAATTGCTGGCGCTGGATGAAGTGTGTGTACTGCCGCAGGGGCATCCGCTGACCGAGAAAGCGGTATTAACGCCGCAGGATTTTCAGGGAGAGAACTATATCAGCCTGTCGCGGACCGACAGTTACCGTCAGCTACTGGACACCCTGTTTAACGAACATCAGGTGAAGCGCCGCATGGTGATTGAAACCCACAGCGCCGCTTCAATTTGTGCAATGGTGCGGGCGGGCGTGGGGATCTCGGTGGTAAACCCACTGACCGCGCTGGATTATGCCAGCAGCGGAGTGGTTATCCGCCGCTTCAGCATTTCGGTACCCTTTACGGTCAGCCTGATCCACCCACTTCATCGCCCTGCCTCGGCGCTGGTCGATGCTTTTACGGCGCATCTGCAAGCCCATCTCCCGAGACTTATCGATCCGCTGGAGGCTATTTTGTATCCACAGACGAAAGCATAAACGCCACCGCATCTTGCGCATGGATTGCCGCGGTGTCGAAAACCGGTAATGGACTTAGCTCGGCTGGAACCAGCAGACCAATCTCGGTACAGCCAAAGATAACCCCTTGAGCGCCCTGTTTAGCCAACTGATCAATTACGCTCAGGTAGTAGTCGCGGGAAGCGTTGCTGAACTCACCGAGGCACAGCTCGTCGAAAATAATCTGGTTTATTTTCTGACGATCATCAGCCTCAGGAATAAGCGTGCTAATACCAAATTCAGTCTGTAGACGTCCGCGGTAAAAATCCTGCTCCATGGTGTAGCGCGTACCCAGTAGCGCCACGTTGTTCAGTTGCTGTTTTTGTATGGCCCGACCCGTCGCATCGGCAATATGCAGGAACGGCACGTCACAGGCGGTTTCAATCGCCTCAGCAACTTTGTGCATGGTGTTGGTACACAACACAATCCCCTCCGCTCCGGCTTGCTGAAGCCCTGCGGCGGCCTGCGCGAGGATCTCCCCAGCCCGCTGCCAGTCACCGCCAGACTGACAGGCTTCAATCTCGTGAAAATCTACGCTGTGCAACAGAATCTGTGCCGAGTGCAGGCCACCCAGACGCTGTTTTACCCCTTCATTAATGAGTCGATAATAAGGAATGGTGGATTCCCAGCTCATACCGCCTAACAGACCGATCGTTTTCATCATTTCCCCTGATTTGTTGTTATCTCTCCAGTGAACCAAAGATGTGATCAACTTTCCACATCTGTTGGCGTGCATTTCTTTTTTTAATTTTCTGATATAGGTTTAATGAAACATTGTTTTAATTACTGGAAGGCCAGATGTTTATTTTTCATAAAGAGACCTCTCTTGAAGATCTGGGCAATGGCGTTACCCGACGCATTCTTGCTCACGACGGTAAAATGATGGCGGTTGAGGTGAACTTCGAGCAAGGCGCGATTGGCCCGATGCACAATCATCCGCATGAGCAGCTGACTTACGTTTTGTCTGGGGAGTTTGAATTTACCATCGGCGAAGAAAAGCATGTCGTTAGGGCAGGCGATACCCTATATAAACAGCCCAACATTATGCATGGCTGCGTCTGTTTAAAACCGGGAACGCTACTCGATACCTTTACGCCCATGCGCGAAGATTTTCTGCCTGCGTAATTTTATCTGTTCGTAATCTGCCTGGCGGCATAATGTTGTTCCAGAGGGAATGAATATGTCGCCTCCGGTGTAT
>NZ_SZWS01000051.1:126363-128680 GCF_005281245.1 Citrobacter sp. wls826 | reverse complement strand
TGTTTAACCGACAAAACCTGCCAAAGGGCAGGGTTTGTCGGTTCTGGAAAGCGGATTAACGCGCCAGCCAGCCGCCGTCTACCGCAACGGTATAGCCGTTGATATAGTCAGATGCGCTGGATGCCAGGAACACAATCGGCCCCATCAGGTCACTCGGCAGACCCCAACGACCCGCCGGGATACGATCGAGAATTTCTGCGCTACGCTGCTCATCAGCGCGCAGCTGTTGAGTGTTGTTCGTCGCCATGTAACCCGGCGCAATTGCGTTGACGTTGATGTTATGTTTGGCCCACTCGTTCGCCATCAGGCGGGTGACGCCCATTACGCCGCTTTTAGACGCGGTGTAAGACGGCACGCGGATCCCGCCCTGGAAAGAAAGCATAGAGGCGATGTTGATAATTTTGCCGCCGTTACCCTGAGCGATAAAGTGCTTCGCCGCGGCCTGAGACATAAAGAACACGCTCTTAATGTTCAGGTTCATCACGTCGTCCCAGTCTTTTTCGCTGAAGTCGATCGCATCGTCACGACGAATAAGACCTGCGTTGTTGACCAGAATATCGATATGACCGAATTCTGCCACTGCGCGCTCCAGCAGCGCCGGAATGCCGTCAATTTGACGCAGGTCGGCGGTCAGACTTAAAAAACGGCGCCCCAGCGCGGTCACGCGTTCGATAGTTTCCGTCGGTTCAACGATGTTGATCCCCACGATATCGCAGCCCGCTTCAGCCAAGCCCAACGCCATACCCTGACCCAGGCCAGTGTCACAACCGGTCACAACGGCGACCTTACCTTCAAGAGAGAATGCATTCAAAATCATTGTAAATCCTTAATTTTTTATAATGCCCGCCGCAGCAGGCACGGCTATCGCCCGCAACTAGCGCAGATCTTTGACCGCTACATGGTCCATATCATCAAAGACCTGGTTTTCGCCGACCATGCCCCAAATGAACGTATAAGCTTTTGTGCCAACGCCGGAGTGAATTGACCAGCTCGGCGAAATCACCGCCTGCTCGTTGTGCATCACAATATGACGCGTTTCCTGAGGCTGCCCCATCATGTGGAAGACGCAGGTATCTTCTTCCATATTGAAATAGAAATAGACTTCCATACGACGTTCATGGGTATGACACGGCATGGTGTTCCACAGGTTACCCGGCGCCAGTTCGGTCAGACCCATACTCAACTGGCAGGTTTCCAGCACATCCGGCACAAAATATTTGTTGATGGTACGACGGTTACTGGTGAGGTCATCGCCCAGCGTCACTGGCGCAACGTCTGCTGGCGTAACTTTTTTGGTGGGATAACTCGTGTGGGCCGGCGCGCAGTTGTAGTAAAACTTCGCTGGTTTCGCCGTATCAATGCTGGCGAATACCACTTCTTTGGCCCCTTTCCCGACGTACAGCGCGTCACGATGACCAATTTCATAGCACTGGCCGTCAACGGTAATCGTGCCCGGGCCACCGATGTTAATCACACCCAGCTCACGACGTTCGAGGAAGTAGGTTACGCCCAGCTGTTTGCCGACTTCGCCACCCACAGAGACGGTTTTGGCTACTGGCATAATGCCGCCAACAATGATGCGGTCAATGTGGCTGTAGACCATGGTGTATTCATCTGCGACAAACACTTCTTCGACCAAAAACTCATTACGCAGCTCCTGAGTGTCCAGGGTTTTCGCATGCGCACTATGGATGCTTTGTCTTACGTCCACATTTACCTCCAGTGATAAATTGACCGTGAATGCTTAAACGAATAGCAAAACGCTGTTCCGTTTTATCTTATGCGCTCATGATATCCCTCCCGGAATGGGTTTTCAATTACAAATAAAACAACGTTTCACTTTTTCTGCATCTTATTATCAAAAGTGTAATTGCGATCACGCTAGCGCATATAAATCGCGGGAATGGTTTCAATAAAATTATTTAAAACAACTAGATAGATAAAAATAAACAAGAGTAGTTCATGAGGGGTAGGGATAAGACATTGAAAATACAGCCAGCCTCACATGCCGTTCACACACCTTTTCTAACAAAGTGCGCTGTTAATCACATGAAATGAAACGCTGTTTTGATACGTTAGCAGAGTTTAGAGTGTATGTTTCTGTAACTGGCCTTGCCCTCCTGTTGGAGGGCTTTTTTATAGATGCAGGGGAAATACAGCGGGAAAGGCGTTTAAGCAGAGAAAACTTCGGGTGGTTAATCTCGTTCGATAGCGAGCGCCACGCCCTGACCACCGCCGATACATAACGTTGCCAGGCCCTTGTGCGCCCGACGCTTCACCATTTCATGCACCAGTGAAACCAGAATACGGCAGCCAG
>NZ_SZWS01000051.1:124946-126295 GCF_005281245.1 Citrobacter sp. wls826 | reverse complement strand
ATGACCAAGCGCAATGGCTCCGCCGTTCACATTCACCCGCCGTTCATCCCACTCCAGCATTTTCCCAACGGACAATGCCTGTGCGGCAAAGGCTTCGTTGGCCTCGATAAGATCAACATCAGCCAGTTGCCAGCCCACACGCTCAAGGCAACGGCGCGTCGCATACACCGGCGCAATTCCCATGAGCGCGGGATCGACCCCGACGCTGGCAAAGGCGCGGATGCGGGCCAGCACCGGCAAATTCAGCTCCTGGGCCTTAGCCTCGCTCATCATCATCACCGCAGCGGCGCCATCATTGATGGATGACGCGTTGCCCGCGGTTACTGAACCGAGCCTGTCGAAGGTCGGATCCAGGCGCGCCAGCCCTTCTGCGCTGGCATCAGTGCGCGGCTGTTCGTCGGTATCCACCACGAACGATTGCCCATTACGCTGCGTTACCACCGGCACGATTTCATCTTTAAAGCGCCCGGCGTCAATTGCCATCCGCGCCTTGTGCTGCGAATGCAGTGCGTAGGCATCCTGCAGTTCACGGCTGATGCCATATTCCCGCGCCAGATTTTCCGCGGTAACGCCCATATGGTAATCGTTGAAAGCGTCCCACAGGCCGTCATGCACCAGGCTGTCGACCAGTTGACTGTTGCCCAACTGTGCGCCGGTACGGCTATCAGTAAGGACATGCGGCGCACGGCTCATATTCTCTTGTCCGCCCGCAATCACAATGTCGGCTTCGCCGCACTGGATAGCCTGGGTCGCCAGATGCAGCGCTTTCAGACCCGAGCCGCAGACATCGTTAATGGTGATGGCGGAGACGGTATTGGGTAGCCCACCATTGATGGCGGACTGACGCGCCGGGTTTTGCCCGGCACCAGCGGTAAGCACCTGTCCGAGGATCACTTCATCCACAGCGTGAACGTCCACGCCCGTGCGCTCCAGTAACGCCCTGACTACCATGCTACCTAATTCAACGGCAGAGTGGCGCGCCAGCGTCCCCTGGAAGCAGCCGATTGGTGTCCGTAACGCCCCGACTATCACAACCTCTTTCATCACCACCTCAGCGCAAAATAACACCGCAATAGTAGATGATTGTTAAAAAGAGTTATCAAGGTTGTTTAAAAACGGTGATTTTTATCACAAAGGAAATTCGTATCATTTATTGGTCATCTGAACGCCACTCTGCTGTAAATGGTCGCGCAGCCAACTTCCCGCCACGCCAGGCGGTGATTTCTTATTCCACAGCAGATCGATAGAGATAGCCTTTGGCCAGCCGGGCAGCATCAATTGGACCAGCGGTTTTTCTGCCGCAAACTCCTCCACCAGCGCACAAGGGAGCGCGCACCAGCCGAATCCCT
>NZ_SZWS01000051.1:121290-124869 GCF_005281245.1 Citrobacter sp. wls826 | reverse complement strand
GGGGCCGCGCGCCACGTTGGTGCCGCTTTCCAGATAGGTATTCAGCCGCAGCTCTCGCCAGGTATGCAGCTGTTCCCACTGCAGTTTTTCTTGAGTCGCCAGTGGATGCGATGCCGCAACGTATAATCCCATCCAGGTTTGCATCGGCAGACGCGTGACGCCCATGTCGGTCGGGTAATCCTCCCGCGCTTCGATCAACCCAACCTGAGCACGTCCTTTTTGCAGCAGATCGATAACGTCTTCATCTTCGCCAATCAGACATTCAAACTCGGTATGGGGAAACTTGTGGTCAAACTGCACCATCAATTCTTCCAGCACATCCGGGTGCAGCGTGTCAGACAAAACGAAGGTCAGACGCGCTTCCGTTTCACCCGACAGCGAAATCGCTGCCTCATCAAGACGTTCGCTGGCCGTCAAAATTGCCTGCACATAGCCCAGCACCCGCTTACCTTCTTCGGTTAGCGTCGGCTGACGTGATGAGCGGTCAAATAGCGCAAAACCAAGATCGGCTTCCAGATGCGCAATTGCCGTGCTGATGGTGGACTGACTTTTACGCAGCCGCCGGGCCGCAGCAGAAAATGAGCCGCAGGAAACGGTCTCCACAAATGCCGTTAACGCTTCAGGAGAGTAACGCATGAACTATCTACTTTATCGATGGATACTATCTTTTAGATATCACATAAAACGATAAAATTGCCACCATTCCGTTATCCGGGCATCAAAGAAGGTTTTAGATTATGCAACACGATACAGTCCAACGCCGCTCGTTACTGGAGCGAATTTTTCATGCCGTCTGCTTTGAAGGCATTGCCACCGCGATCCTCGCACCAACCACCGCATGGTTGATGCAGCGCTCGGTGCTGGAAATGGGCGGACTGACCATTCTTCTCGCCACGACGGCGATGATCTGGAATATCATTTATAACGCCCTGTTTGACCGACTGTGGCCGTCGCACCTGGTAAAACGTACGGCTAAAGTGCGGGCATTCCACGCCTTAGGCTTCGAGAGCGGTTTTATTGTCATCGGGGTGAGCATCGTGGCGTATGTGCTGAACGTCAGCCTGCTCCAGGCATTCACGTTGGAAATAGGTTTCTTCCTGTTCTTCCTGCCATACACCATGTTCTATAACTGGGCTTATGACACTTTACGCGAGCGCGTTATGAAGCGTCGCCAGCAGCGCGTTACTGCCTGATAATTCAAACAATAGCCGGAATCTTCTCGGTTCCGGCTTTTGATCCATTCACTCGCCCGCTTGTTGACACCTCCCCCAGCCCCTGCCATTTGTGGTAAATTGCGCTTCTTTTTGTTTATTTTATAGTTGATACGTTCAAATAATGTCGAAATTTTGGTCAAAAGAAGAGACTCTCTGGAGCTTCGCACTATATGGGACTGCCGTCGGCGCAGGAACCCTCTTCCTCCCCATACAGCTGGGTTCTGCAGGCGCGGTGGTACTGTTTATCACCGCACTCGTCGCCTGGCCTTTAACCTACTGGCCGCACAAGGCGCTGTGCCAGTTTATCCTGTCCTCAAAAACCTCGGCAGGTGAAGGGATCACTGGTGCAGTTACGCACTATTACGGCAAAAAGATAGGCAGCCTGATCACGACCCTCTATTTTATTGCCTTCTTTGTGGTGGTGCTGATCTACGCCGTGGCGATAACCAATTCACTCACTGAACAACTGGCAAAACATATCGCCATCGATCTGCGTGTTCGCATGCTGGTCAGTCTTGGCGTGGTGCTGGTGCTGAACTTGATTTTTCTGATGGGCCGACAAGCAACCATTCGGGTAATGGGTTTTCTGGTGTTCCCGCTCATCGCGTACTTTTTGTTCCTTTCGCTCTACCTGACCGGAAGCTGGCAGCCAACGCTACTCACCGGCCAGATGTCTTTCGATCAGCACACGCTTCATCAGGTTTGGATATCTATTCCCGTGATGGTTTTTGCTTTTAGCCATACGCCAATTATCTCGACGTTCGCCATCGACCGACGTGAGAAATATGGCGAGCAGGCCATGGGTAAATGCAAAAAAATCATGAAGGTAGCCTACGTCATCATCTGCCTGAGCGTGCTGTTTTTCGTCTTCAGCTGTTTGCTTTCGATTCCGACAAACTATATCGAGGACGCGAAAAATGAAGGGGTGACCATTCTGTCAGCGCTATCGATGATGCCAAACGCACCAGTATGGCTGTCGATTTCTGGGATCATTGTCGCCGTCGTGGCGATGTCAAAATCGTTCCTCGGCACCTACTTTGGCGTGATTGAAGGGGCAACCGAGGTGGTAAAAACATCGTTGCATCAGGTGGGAGTGAAGAAAAGCCGGGCCTTTAACCGCGCCCTGTCCATTATGCTGGTTTCGACCATTACGTTTATCATTTGCTGCATTAACCCTAATGCAATTTCAATGATTTACGCGATTAGCGGGCCGCTGATTGCCATGATTCTGTTTATCATGCCGACATTATCTACCTATCTGATCCCGGCGCTAAAGCCGTACCGTTCAGTGGGAAATCTGATCACCCTGATTGTCGGTCTGCTGTGCGTATCTGTGATGTTTTTTGGCTAGAACGTGTTTTTAACGGCTCATTCATCAGTATGTGGATGAGCCGTTAAACTGACTTATTTGATGTACGAATCGAGTACCTTCAAAACCACATCCAAATCTTCTTCGCGCTTAATTTCATCGCCCTGATGCACAATGTGCTCGGTCAGATGACCTTTAATCACCTCGCGCATTAACCCGTTTACCGCACCGCGGATCGCCGCTATTTGCTGCAATACCGCCGCGCATTCATGCGGTTCATCCAGCATGGTTTTCAACGCCGCTACCTGCCCCTGAATCTTACTGGCTCGGGCTTTCAGCTTTTGTTTGTCGCGGATCGTATGTGACATAGCAATACCTTTTCAACGTCTGGCTGGAGCGACAATACCATCGTCATTCTACTGGGGGGTAGTATTTAATACTGGGGGGGAGTAGAATCTGGCAAAATTAAACAACTAAGAATCATTCTCATGGGTGAGTTTTCTACGCTTCTTCAGCAAGGCAACGCCTGGTTTTTCATTCCCAGCGCGATTCTATTAGGAGTGTTACACGGTCTGGAACCGGGGCATTCCAAGACGATGATGGCGGCCTTTATTATTGCCATTAAGGGAACCATCAAACAGGCGGTGATGCTGGGGCTGGCGGCAACGCTGTCGCATACCGCAGTGGTATGGCTGATTGCGCTCGGCGGGATGTATATCAGCAAAGCGTTTACTGCCCAGGCCGTTGAGCCCTGGCTGCAGTTTGTCTCGGCGATTATTATTCTCGGGACCGCATTCTGGATGTTCTGGCGAACCTGGCAGGGAGAACAGAACAGGCTGACCCAGACGCATCATGACCACGATCATGAGCATCACCATGATCATGATGACCATCACCACCATCATAACCACGGTGAAGCTCACCACCATCATCACGAACATGATCATCACCATAGCGCCCTGGCCGGACTGAGCGAAGATTCAAAAGCGTATCAGGACGCCCACGAGCGGGCACATGCTACCGATATTCAGCGCCGCTTTGCAGGCAAAGAGGTCA
>NZ_SZWS01000051.1:120159-121232 GCF_005281245.1 Citrobacter sp. wls826 | reverse complement strand
CCGGCGGGTTGATCCCCTGCCCTGCTGCCATTACGGTACTGCTGATTTGCATCCAGCTCAAAGCCTTCACGCTGGGTGCCACCATGGTGCTGTGCTTCAGCCTCGGGCTGGCGCTAACGCTGGTAACGGTGGGCGTGGGAGCGGCAATCAGCGTGCAGCAGGCGGCCAAACGCTGGAGCGGATTTAACACACTGGCACGCAAAGCGCCCTATTTTTCAAGCGCGCTTATCGCGATGGTCGGCTTATATATGGGGATTCACGGCTATATGGGGATCGTCGGTTAACGAGCAGAGAGCGCAGCAGCGATTGCCGCTGCGCATCAAACCAGGCTAGCTTGCGACGTTCCCCCACACCAGTTGGCCTTTATGGAAGGTCGCGGTGCGTGGGGAGATTCGCGCGACCGCTTCCGCTGAGCAGGAGGCATCCACCAGTACAAAGCTGGCTTCATCCTGCGCCTTCGGCCAGACGCGCTCACCTTTATCGTTAAGCGGCAGCACATCGCCGGTGGCGAGGAACAGCGCTCGCGACAGGTTGAGTTCATTGGGACGAATATAGAGCTGTGCGTACAGATTCGCCTTCTCCAGCGTGTCTCCAAGCCCGTACGGCGACCAATGGTCAATCACACTGTCGGTCCCGGTAATCACTTCCACGCCTTTGTCACGCAGCTGCTTGAGCGGCATATGCAAGGTACCGATCGGCACCGTCGAGGCAATGGTAATCTGCTGCGCCGCCATGCGGCTCGCCAGCGCATCCACCTGCTGTTCGTTCAGGGTTGCCAGCGCAAATGCGTGACTGATGGTCAGTTTGCCCTTCAACTGCGGCGTTTTCTCCACCGTTTCCACCATGTAATTCACCGCCGCAACGCCCGCCGGGCTGGTTTCATGCAGATGGATATCCACGCCTTTATCGTAATCCAGCGCAATCTGGAACATGGTGTCGAGGGATTTTTCCATCGCCCCGTCCACGCTGGTTGGGTCCAGACCGCCGACGTAATGCGCCCCCGCCTGCATTGCTTCACGCATCAACGGTTCAGACTTCGATAACAGCAGGCCATGCTGCGGAAACGCCACGAT
>NZ_SZWS01000051.1:114912-120105 GCF_005281245.1 Citrobacter sp. wls826 | reverse complement strand
CTGGCGACGCGCCAGCACCGCCTGCAGATTTTCCAGGTTTTTCAGCCCGGAAACCGGTTCGATATTGCAGTGGCTGCGGGCAATCGAGGTGCCTTTTGATTGCAGCAGATCGATGAGCTTTTCCGCGCGCTCCTGCGTGTAAGGCTGGAGTTCAGGCAGCAGTTTTTGCTCAAGGCGGATCATATCCTGAATGGTGGTGCCAGCCGGGCGATTCAGCGAACGCCAGGGACCGCCGTAAAAGGTTTTATCCAGATGGATGTGCATGTCGCGCATGGCGGGCAGCATCAGCTTTCCACCCGCATCGTAGTGCGGCAGCGTCGCATCCGGATGCTGCTTATTCTCACGCAGTGCAACAATTTTCCCGTCCTGAATTTCAACGGTTTGCAGCGCGGTATGGGTATGCACCACCACCGAGTTTTCGTAATCAAACCCCGCTTCCAGCAGGACGTTATCCAGGTAATAGTGCTTATCGTTAATCGTCATTGTGCTCTTCGCCCCGCAGGTGTTCCCGACAGGATTAGCAGCATACGCGACCGGAGCCACTGCGCCAAACAGCGCGGCAGCGGTCACCATTTTTCCGCTCTGACTTAAAAATTCACGGCGGCTGTTACTTTCCTTCATTCACATTTCCTCTCAGGAATGGACAATATGGGTGCCCGTTTCGCCGCGCAGTGCGGCCGGCAGGCATTCCGGCGTGGTGATGATCACTCGCTTACCGCCACGCGCCAGGAACGCCAGACTGGCAACGATTTTGGGTAACATGCTCCCCGGCGGGAAATGTCCCTCCTGCATGTAACGGGTCATCGTTGCGACATCCACCTTATCCAGCGCCTGCTGGTTGGGTTTGCCAAAATGAATACAGACCTGTTCGACGCCGGTGGTGATCACCAGAATGTCAGCGCGGATCTCCTGCGCCAGCAGAGCCGTGGAGAGATCTTTATCAATCACCGCATCCACGCTCTGATAATCCCCCTGATCGCTACGCACCACCGGGATCCCACCGCCACCCGCGCCAATCACCACAAAACCTTGCTGGGTCAGCGTTTTGATCGCCTCAGCCTCGACAATACGCTTCGGTTCCGGAGAGGCGACGACCCGGCGGTAGCCGCGTCCCGAATCTTCAACAAAGCGCCAGCCCGGATTGACCCGCTGCAGTTCATCGCGCTGCGCTTCGCTAAAGAACGCGCCGATAGGCTTGGTCGGGTTAGCGAAGCCCGGATCGTTTTTGTCGACCTCCACCTGCGTGACCACCGTAACCGCCTTCTGCTCACCACGCCGCGCCAGGCGGTTGTTCAGCGCCTGTTGGATCAGATAGCCGATCCCGCCCTGCGTATCGGCGACGCAGTTTGCCAGCGGGGTGAGCGGCAACCCTTCACGCTCATGCGCGATTTCCGCACGCCGTAGATCCAGCCCCACCTGCGGCCCGTTTCCGTGCGTCAGCACAATGTTGTAGTCCGATGCCAACATCTCCAGCACCGTGTCCGCCACCGCTTTCACCGCTTCAGCCTGGTGCTCAATCGACTGGCTGGCGTTATCTTTGATAATGCTGTTGCCGCCAATGGCAACGACCACAAGTTCTTTCATAGTGTTATCTTCCGCTTACAGGCGATTCAGGTCGTTTTCGTCGGTTCCTGCTCAGGCGCAGTCACCGCTTCACGGCTATCAAGAACATGCTTGAGGACAAACATGCCGCTCATCATCAGGTAGGCCACAACAAACATCATCGAACTGCCTTCTGCAAAGCCAACCGCCGGAGAGTGGATCACACCAAACAGCGATAACAGCGCGCCAAAAGCTGCGGCAATCGCCCCACGCAGCGGCTTATTCATAATGGCGAAGATAGCGACGCAGCCCCACAGCATACTGGCCAGCGGCGCGCCGCTTCCCAGATGCACCAGCCCATCGTAATAGACACCTTTGCTGTGCAGCAGGTCGCTGCCCAGTTTCCCCGCGGATGTTCCGGCGGCGCCCATCACGCTGTTGACGATGGTCAACGCCCAGTTAGCGATCCACGGGAACAAGCAGATAAAGATAACGGGAACCTCGACTTTGGGCGTCTCTCGCACCACCTGGTTGGCGGTCACCACGCCGATAAACACCAGAATCGGCACTATCGCAGTCATCGGAATAATCGCGAGCATAAACGCCCCCAGTCCAAACAGCGGTACCAGGAACATGGTGATGCCTGAAGCGAGGGTATAACCGATGCTGGCCCCCATCGCTTTCCAGCCCGCATGCCCAACATATACGGTCACCGGGAATGGGTTGCCCAGCATGCAGCCGAGCATGGAGGCAAAACCGTTCGCCATCATGACTTTACGGGTGTTGTACTCATCACCCGCCGCATGCGCACTTTCAATATTCTCAAGGTCAAAAATGTAGTTCGCCAGACCCAAAGGAACCGCAGAAGCCAGGTACGGCAGCGCGTGCGGCAAACCCTGCAGGAAGCTGTCGACATGGATTTCCGGCGGGTTGAAGCCAAAGGAAGACATCGAAGATTTAATGGCTTCCGGGCTTTGCAAACCGGAGATCCACGCCAACGCTGTACCGGCAATCAGCAACAGCAAACCGGTGGGGATGCGGGCAAAAATCGGCTTCTTACCGAACCAGTTAATGAAGATCAACAACAAGACGATGAAAGAGACGGTCGGCGCTTCGAATGCCTGCAGCATCGGGTTCATCGCCAGCAGCAACAGTCCCAGACCGGACAGACAAGAAAGTAATACCGTACGCGGGATCATCTTGCGGATGGTCTCGCCCAGGAAGGAGCCGCCGACCAGGATCAACGCTTCTACAAAGCACCACACCAGGGCTATCTGGATAGCAAAGTTGGCATCTTTGGTTTGCTGATATACCGGCATTAGCACCAGGAAGGTCACGGTAAAAATTGACGGTGCGCTCGGCCCGGACGGCAGCGCCGTCACGTCTTTGCGCCCGGTGTGCTTTGCCATCTGCAGGCCAAACCAGGCGTAGCAGACGCTGGCCACCAGCACCGCCAGACCAAAGGCAGGCGCAATGCGACCATAGACAATTTCGGTAGGGATCCCGACGACAAAAATGAGCAGCCCCATCATTGTCAGCAGGTTAGTCAGGTTGTTGGTCATCAGCCCAAAGTAAGCAGCCCAGTCACCACGTTTCCATTCTAGTTTTATGCTGTTCATGGAATATCCTTAACAGGTTAAGCATCGTTTGCGATCCCGGGGATCGCCCAGCCCTGCAGGTAAGCAACGTTTTTCGCTTCGCTACTGTGGGGCTAACAGCGTTAGCCCCGATTGTTGTTATTGGCAGTAGCGGTCGCGCCAGTTGAGGATCGCCTTTTCAAAACAGGCGAACGGCGGATGGACTATTCCGGCGCCGATCATGCCGATCCCCGCATCTTTGTGCGCAATTGCGGTGTTAATCACCGGCAGAATGCCGGTGCTACCCACGCGCGTAATGTCGATAGCGGTCGGTACGCCCATAAAACCAAGTAACGGAATGGTAACGTTGGGGTTTTCGCCGAGAGTGATTTCACGCATCTGGCGAGAGAAATCGACCGCCTCTTCAACCGTACCGCCCACCAGCGCCACGATGGCCGGTGCCGTGGCCATGGCAAAACCGCCGATGCCGTAGGTTTCGGTAATTGCGCTATCACCGATATCACGTCCGGAATCTTCGGGCTTATAGCCCGCAAACATTGGGCCAATCACCTGCTGCGCCGGACCGGTAAACCACTGACCCGGTAAGCCGCTGATGCGCAGACCGAATTCAACGCCGTTACGCGCCATCGTCGTAACTACGGTGCTGTATTCGATCCCGTGTGCGGCGTCCATTGCGGCTTTACACATCGCCATCCAGGTCGGTCCGGAGAAGTAATCGCTGCTGAGGACGAACTCGAATACCTCACGCTGCTGCTCAACCGGATAGCCGGTCTGAATAATCCACGGCGTCAGTGCCTGTATCAGTAGCGCCGTCCCGGCGTTATTGCGGTTATGACACTCATCGCCCATGTGCAGCGCCTGCGCCAGCATCAGGCGCAGATCGATTTCGCCCGCCAGCTTCATGGCGTCGCGCAGCATCGGTCCCATCACATCGCGCATCCAGTTCAGGCGATCGATAACGCTCTGATCGTTCGCGCCCATGCGCAGGATCTTCGCCATCTGCTCGCTCATATTGGTGTATGCGCGGTTGCCGTAGGTTTTGTTCTCAACGATGTGCATAAACATCGACGCCGACGTTACACCCGCCATCGAACCGACACAGTCATGCTCGTGGCACGGTGAGAAGATGATTTCACCCGAGGCGGCCAGGTCGGCGGCTTCATCCAGATCTTTCGCCAGCCCTTCAAACACCAAAGCCCCGGTGACCGCGCCCTTCATTGCGCCGCACATTTTTTCCCAGCAGATGGGCGGTCCGGCGTGCAGGATGGTGTTGCGGGTCATGCCCGGCACGACGTTGATCGCCTGGTCATAGCCAATCAGCACAGGATGCGACTGGATAATGCGTTCCAGCGCCTGCTGGTTAGCGGCAGCGATTTTGTCAGCCAGCGGCGAATCGGCAATTTCGTCCAGTGCGGCCACGACCTGCATGTTGCCCTGGCCCGGCGGCGTCCAGTCGAGCTGGGTCACGGGAACATTCTGCTTTTTCAGGTCATCGCTGAACATCGCGATGCCGACGTTAATCACGTTCAGTGGCTGGTTAAACAGTGTCTGGCTCATCAGGCTTCCTCCCCTTTACAGATAAATTCACGTGCCAGCAATCCGGTATTGGTGCTACTGCTCGCCCAGATCACGCCTGCATCGGTCAGCATCTGGCACTGTTTTTCCAGCGACGGCGTATCGAGATCGGTTCCCAGCACGTAGCCGAGGATCTCAAGCGGACGCCCCTCTGCGGCGGCGATCGCTTTGGCTTCGACGATCGCCTCGATCATCACGCCAACCGGATCTTCATGTGATCCATATCCAAGAACGAAGTCCATAACAATCACGCCGACTTCAGGATCGCGTGCTTCCTGCAACAGACGACTAATGCGGTTGGTTGGATCGATCATCGGGTGCGGTTTACCGTTGGTAAAATCGTCATCTCCAAAATCAAGGAAGGTATGTCCCACGCTGCGGTTGAGATCTGTCAGGCGAAAAGCCGGATCCGGATGAATGTTGCTGTAAACTTCTGCATGTTTTTCCATGGCAGCAAACATCGCCTCATCGCACAGCG
>NZ_SZWS01000051.1:110869-114879 GCF_005281245.1 Citrobacter sp. wls826 | reverse complement strand
CCGCCACAGAACAAGCCGCGAATGTACTTTTGCTGCGGGGTCAGGCGGGCGCGGACCTCTTCAATCAGCGGCCAGTTGAGCGGATGCAGATCCAGACTCTCTTTTTTCACGCCAGTCAGCAGTACCGCTTTCAACGCCGCCTCTTTAGTGCCGCGTGCAAACAGCAGACCGTTTTCATCCGCAGGCGCGGCTTCACGTCCGAGGAAACACACCACGACGGGCTTATGGCAGGCGCGCGCACGTTCCAGCACTTTGCGCGCCACTGTTGGCGCAGGAGGTTTGGAGATAAGCGCGATGATCTCGGTTTGCGGATCGGCCTCCAGCATACCAATCGCGTCAAGCATCATCAGGCCGCCAATCTTTTCGCTCAGATCGCGTCCACCGGTGCCAATCAGTTGGGAAATCCCGCCGCCAAACTCGTGAATGCGTACGCTCAGCTCCTGGCTACCGGTACCGGAGGCGCCAACAATTCCGATGTTGCCGCGACGCACCGCATTGCCAAAACACAGCGCCGCGCCGTTAATAATGGCGGTTCCGCAATCGGGCCCCATCATCAGCAGCCCTTTTTCATGCGCCAGCTGCTTGAGCGCCAGTTCGTCTTCAAGAGAGACGTTGTCAGAGAACAGCATCACGTTGAGGTTATTTTGCAGCGCCTGACGCGCTTCACGCGCGGCAAACAGACCATTGACCGAGATCACCGCCAGGTTGCTGTCAGGAACATGCTTCTTCGCACTGGCGAGCGTGGCATAGCGCGCTTCATGCTGCCCCCCCTGCTCTTTATGCGTAAACAAATCTTCAATCGCCACCAGCGTCTGATCGTTCGCCGCCTCGCTGGCGCCTTTAATGACAATCATCAGGTCGCCACTTTTCGCCTCTTCAAGTTCAGGCGTGAGCAGACCGAGATTCTTCAGTACGCCCTTATTCATTTCTGTCGCCATAGCCACGAACGCCTGCTCAACGCCATCGAGCTGATTTGCGCGTGTGGAGATAGACATCAGTGAGACAGAATCAAAATACGTGTTCTTTTTAACAACTATCCTGATCGACATAATTCCCTCCGGACCTGTGGCTCAGGGCGCAGGCATCCGCCATGCCATACAGCATGTCGCAGCCAGAACTTGAGCCGATATTTTTAATGTCAGTAATATATTGCGTAGAAACGGGTTGTTGCTCTGTAATAATATGGTTCAGCAGCCGTCCGACGCTTTCCCGATAACGTTGATGAAAGGCTTCCTCCAGCGTTATTTTGCTGAGTAGCGTGGTATTATTTCCGGCACGTTGTAAGGCTGCTAAAAAATCATCACGATATTTCCCCAGCGGATGTCCCGGAATAAATAAAATAGTGCTTAAGCCCACTAAATAATCATCAGATGAAGGCGTCAGACCAATCCCCAGACCAATTAAATGGCTGACCGCTGTAGAGATATTTTCTCCTGTATGCAACGCCGCCAGTAATGTTTGTCGGCGATTAAGTAATTGGCGGGTGATTTCCAGATAAAACGGGTTATCACCCTGGTACAGAAATAATGTGTCAGCGCTTCTTAGCTGTTGGCGGATAACCTCTTCCCAGCGCAGCCAGCGGATTGCAGCAAGGCTTATTGCATCAGGCCTCCACTGTGGTATGCGCCACGGCAGACAACCGGAAGTTTCTATCCATTTATCGTTGCCAACGGCTATCCCCGATTCGGTAAAACTGACTCTCTCACCGGGGTGAAACAGCTCTTCACAATGCGTCAGCGCCAGCCGACAGCTGTTAGGCGCGTTATCACAACCTTCACTCAGTAACGTCAGCAACCGCTGCTGTTCAGGTATCAACAGGTTTACCGCGCGGGAAAAAACCTGTTCAACCCGTCCCGTTCCCCGGAAAGCCAGAAACGCGCCGTCTGCGGTTAGCGCCCGTACGCATCGCCGTGATGGCGTAGCGATAGTAGCGCTCCTCTGTCAGGCTCCGGCCGCAATCAGCAGCTCGGCAATTTCGTGGTATCCTTTCTCCCGCGCCAGCTCCAGCGGGGTTTTACCGTATTTATCCGTCATGTGCGGGTTTGCGCCATGGTCGAGCAGCAGCTTGACGATTTCCTGCTGTTTCGCGCCGCCGTCATTAAGCACGATGGCTTCCAGTAACGGCGTCCAGCCGACAAAGTTGGTATGATTAACATTGATATCGGTACGCAGCAGCAGTTCGCGCACGATCTCTACATGACCTTTTTCGCTGGCTGGCGTAATACCGACGCCGCCAAAACGGCTCAGGCAATTAAGATCGGGATTGGCCGGTAATACGGTACGCAGCAGCGTTAAATCGTTAGTCAGACAGCTAATCAGGAATGGATTAAAACAGGTTTGATCCTGTTTATTAATATCGGCACCGGCAGCAATCAATAAAGAAACACAGTCATAATGTTTATTCAGGCTGGCAATAATTATGGCAGTGCGCCCCTGGCGGTTAGTGGCATTAATATCCACATTTTTTGCCAGGCAGGATTTTAATCCATCGGCATCACCCTGCTCTGCCGCCAGCAGAAATTCAGTAATGAGTTCTTTCTCTGACATAATCGCTCTCCTGCAGTTTTTTAGACTTTTTAAATATCCGATAAGCTGAGAATAGCAACAGAGTGCAGAGAATAATATCCGCTTAAATTTCATTCATCGTAAGCGTGTCGATTATTGAATCAAATTTAACAATGAGAACAAAACGTGCTGTAGTGCAATCTTTTCCTTATGACAGAGCCGCTTTTAGCCATTAATCAGTTGTCAGGAAAATCAGGCGTGATGCTACACGGATAGCGGCCTGCAATTAATATACAGAAGTGTGATTGCCTTCAAATCAATTGTAAAACTAGTGTTAAATTCTGTTCAAAACTGATTGCTCTGCATAAGGATTACAAATACATTCAACAATCATCGCGTCGCGGATGTGCGTTTGTCGCCGGAGGGGAGGAAGATGAATTCAATTTTTACCGAGGAAAACCTGCTGGCATTTACGATGGCAGCCCGCTACAGCAGCTTCAGCAAGGCGGCTGAGGAACTTGGCTTAACCACATCAGCAATTAGTTACACCATTAAGCGCATGGAGCTGGGGCTCGACGTGGTGCTGTTTACCCGCAGTACCCGCAGCATTGAGCTGACCGAGTCCGGACGCTATCTGTTTCGCAAGGCGACCGACCTGCTTAACGATTTCCACGCCATCAAGCGCAGTATTGATACCATTGCTCAGGGCATTGAAGCCCGGGTACGCATCTGTATTAATCAACTGTTGTATACCCCTCAACATACGGCACGACTGCTGCAGGTACTCAAGAAACAGTTTCCAACCTGCCAGATAACCGTCACCACCGAGGTGTATAACGGCGTCTGGGATTCGATCATTAACAACCTCGCCAACATCGCTATCGGCGCGCCGGATACGTTACTGGACGGCGGGGGGATTGATTACACCGAGATCGGCGCGATCCGTTGGTCGTTTGCGATTGCCCCGGATCATCCGCTGGCTTTTATGCCTGAACCGATTTCTGAGAGCCAACTGCGCCTGTACCCGAACATCATGGTGGAAGACACCGCGCACACCATCAACAAGAAGGTCGGCTGGCTGTTACACGGACAGGAGTCGATTCTGGTTCCTGATTTTAATACCAAATGCCAGTGCCAGATCCTGGGTGAGGGCATCGGTTTTCTGCCGGACTATATGGTGCGCGAGGCGATGGAAAAGTCGTTGCTGGTCACGCGGCAGATCCACAACCCGCGTCAGGATTCACGGATGCTGCTGGCGACCCAGCATTCGGCCACCGGTCGTGTAACCCAATGGATTAAAAAAGAGTTTGGCCCACAAGGTGTATTGACGGGAATTTATCAGGATTTGCTGCATCGGGAGTGATGCGCCGGACTGCGGTCATGCCTTCCGGCGTACGTAAGATTATCAGGCGCGAATATCGTCATACTCGCGGGTTTTATCAAACTCATGTTTGGCAAACGGGCACAGCGGAATAACTTTGCGGTTTTCGGCGCGCATTTTCTCC
>NZ_SZWS01000051.1:107141-110807 GCF_005281245.1 Citrobacter sp. wls826 | reverse complement strand
TACCGACCCCCTGGCCTTTCAGGCTGGGGTCGACATCGGTATGTTCAATGATGCTCAGATGCTCACCCGTCGGCACGAAGACAATCTCGGCAACCTGATTGCCTTCGGCATCGTTAACATAAAATTTGTTGTGGCCTGCAAGAATTTCCATGGTCCCCTCACTCATTTCTGGCGATATTTCAGCGCACCGCTCGGACAGGTATCAATCACTTTAATGACCGTCGCGACATCCACTTCATCCGGAATGATCCACGGTTTACGCTTCAGGTTAAAAAGCGCTGCGCTTCCCCGCACGCAGTTGCCCGAATGTTGACATATCGCCGTATTGAAGTAGACGTCAATCTTCTCGCCGGTATAGGCCCGGTAACCGGCATCCAGTAGTTCCTTATCCACGACATTGCCTCGCATTTTTTTATTGTCTGGGTCTAATCATAGACCTGTGCGAGGCTGAAGGAAGCAACTGAAAGTAGAAATATCACTCAGGCCTTTTCTGCAACAACGGCTGCGGCTCTGGCGGCAAATACTCCAGCATCGCAGGCGTCGGCGGCGGTAGACGGTTATCGGCGATATCCCTGTCCACATCGATATGACTGATTTCACCACTTTCATGATGGTGAACCGTCAGCACCCGCGCTTTGTTCAGCTCTGTCACCAGTTCCCGGGTAATACGTAAACTTTCCGCCAGCTCATGATCTTCCAGTCCGGGCCTGCGACTGCGACGTTCCACCCGAAAACGAAACTGGTTGTACTTCGCCCAACCAATCAGCACCAGTCCGTTGACCAGCGCGACAAGGATGTAAAACGTGACCGTATCCAGCGTGGTGAAAAAGGGTCGCACGCCTATATAAGGTGAGTGCGCCAGAGCGGTGATCAGCCCTTTATAGATCAAATATAAAAAGCCAACCCAGGCAAAAAGCGTTAACAACACGTCAATGATGCGCGGCAGCAAACGCTGCTCCGTAAAGATCAGCGGCTGGCTCATGATTCGATCCTCCCAATTCCACGATCGGGACTCACCCAACGCGCCCTGCCGCGTTTGCGTTTGAGCATTACTTTCGGGAAAGCGACCAGCGTGGTGAACAGGCTTAGCATCCAGTACACCACCGGGAACCAGATAATCCAGAACAACGACGCGCCAATGCCTTTTTCATAGCGCCGCTCAATCATCAGACTCACCGCAAACTGCAGCAAGCACACTACGCCGAGGATTAGCCCAGTAAAGGCCGGCGGGAACAGATGTTGTACATACAGCGAGTCCGGCATCGGGATCATCAGCCCTAACAGGAACAGCACGATACTGATCGCATAGGCAAACGCCCAGGTGGTAGAAAAACAGAACTCAAAAAACAGCGGCCACATACGGCGATATTCCCATGACCACAGGCGGCGCATGTTCACGATAAACACCTCCGCGCCGCCTTGCGCCCAGCGCAGTCGCTGCTTCCATAGCCCTCTTAACGTTTCAGGCATCAGGATCCAGCACAGTGCGCGCGGCTCAAAGAATATCGACCAGTGGCGCAATTGCAGCTTCCAACTGATATCGATGTCTTCGGTGATCATGTCCGGGCTCCAGTAACCGACCTCGGCCAGCGCGCGACGACGAAACGCAGCAACCACGCCGGAAACGGTAAAGATCTGCCCATAAACTCGCTGAGTGCGCTTAATCAAGCCGATAATGGAAGAAAACTCCCCGACCTGCACCCGACCGATTAAGGTGGAGCGGGTTCGAATACGTGGGTTCCCGGTCACCGCACCGACGCGCGGGAACTGGATCAGCGGCGCCACAATATAGGCAACGGCATCACGGTCCAGTAACGCATCGCCATCAATACACACCAGGTAATCACTGCGCGCCGCTGCTGCCCCGGTCTTGAGCGCCAGCGCTTTGCCCTGGTTTTCAGCCAGATGAATCACCCGCAGACTGGGGTATTCCACCGCCAGTTGTTCCAGCACGTCGTGGGTGTCATCCGTTGAACCATCGTTGATGGCAATCACTTCAATATTTTTATATCGCTGCGCCAGCGCGGCCTCAATGGTTTCGCGCGCATTGATCCCTTCGTTAAAACAGGGGATCAGAATGGAAACCAGCGGATTCCCCTCCAGCGTCGGTGGCGGTGTGTCATCTCCCCATTTCCAGTGACGCTCACGGTAGAACCAGAAATAGACCCCGCCGCTTATCCACAAAGCAGACATAAACAAAGGCCAGAAGAAGACGAAGTTCAACATCACTTCACCTGTAAAGATGACCGCCACGCCAAACGGCAGGCTGAACATCAGGCAAAGTATCAGGAAAGCAATTATGCGATCGGTCATTTTTGCGGGTACCAGTATGAGGAGAACGTCGAGCGAATCTCTGACATCTCAGGTTTGTCGCTGATGAAATCATCCGGGTAATAGCCGTAGTTACCTGCACCGCTTAATTTCAGCTGGCGCATCCATTCGGCTATTTGTTTTCCGCTGATTTCAGCCTCGTCCCCGGATTTACGCCAGTCTCGTGCCTGTAGTTCAAACACGGTTTTGTCCAGCGCGCCGGGCGTTTGTGCAACGGCATTCACTAATCTGTCGAGCCAGGCGTTGGCATCATTAGCCGGGATCTGCTCCATGAGAGGCATCGCCATCGGTGCCGTCCAGTCATAGGTATTGAGGAAATCATTCAGGTTCTGCGCAAACCAGGCTTCACTCTCCGGCTCCAGTACCGGCATGGCGTAAATATTGCGCGCCGTCTGCACCTGCGGACCGCGAATATTACGCACCGCCTGGGTCAGTTGTTTGGTGAAGTCGATCAGCACCTTACTTTTCAGTCGCGTCCAGCGCTCGAACGCCTGTGGATTGCTACGGATTTGCTCAATGCTTCCGGGAAGCCCTGCGGCGCGGTAGGCAGCCAACGCCTCCGGTGACGCGTCTTCAAAGTCCGTCAGGAAAGCATCGTCATGGAACAAAATCCCTTTGAAGCTGGCGTGTTTGGCCAGGTCTTCATAGATTTCAGTGATGCGCTGACGCGCTTCGCTGCTCCAGGGGGACAGACGGACATAATTCTCGCGGTTGATCGCTGTACGTCCCGTTTTCGGATCCCAGGCAGTTACGCGTGGGATGGAAGCGTCGAGATCGAAAGCCAGAACCGGCATCCAGGCATACACCGTCACCCCTGCCCGCGTTTGTAACTGCCAGGAGATATAGTTAAAGAGGTCGGCACGCATCGGCAGCCAGCGGTTAGGGAAATAGAGCTCGCGAATATTTCCGTCGCCCTGCGGATCGGCGTAGGCCTGCAGGAAGACATGAGAAATACGCATGTCATAAACGCGCTGGATGAGTTTGTCGATGTTTCGCTTCTGCTGAGCAGGGTCCTTGTCATACACGTAATCCAGATCGACATGCATCACGCGCATCGTCTGCGGTTCACGTACCTGAGCGACCTGGCTGGCAAAGCGCTTAAGAGAGGGGTTATCAGAGATTAGCACGCGCGGGATGTCATCAAGAAACGCGGCATTCGCCAACCCTTCGTTGAGCGTGAAGGCCATCTTATAGCCATGCTCTTTAGCCAGGTTTAACGTTGTGCCATTGGCCGCACCGTAAGGCCAGACCCACGCGCGCGGTGATTTCCCGGTCACCGATTTGATCTTGTTGGTGATGAGAGAGATATCCGCGTTTATACGGCGCGTGTACTGT
>NZ_SZWS01000051.1:101971-107073 GCF_005281245.1 Citrobacter sp. wls826 | reverse complement strand
CAGGCGGTTCGCCACCGCCGGTTCTTTACTTCCCTGCGGGTTGGCTTGTGCACCGAAATGCGAATTCCAGGTGTGCGCACCGACTTCCACCAACGGTGATTTGCCCATCTCTTCGACCATTTTCCAGGTGGCGAATTTATCTCGCGCCGTCATTAAGCCGCCAAAATCGACTTTTTTGTTGGCGGGAGCATCAACCCAACTCCCCACCGGCGCCCAAAGCGCAGGCCAGTTGTAGGCTTTCAGCAGCGGCCAGACGCGGGTATAAAAACTGCTATATCCGTCATCAAAGGTGAGTAATACCGCTTTTTCCGGCAACACGATTTTACCGTCATGGGCGTCCAGGATTTGCTGCACGCTGATCGGGTTATAGCCATTATCACGCAGCCAGGCCATTTGGTCGCTCAACGCGCTGGTGCGCACAGAAAGATAGCGCTGGTCGGCGGCACCATCCTCGACATCGTGGTAGCCGAGCACCAGGAAGCTATTTTTCGGCCACGGATGATCCGCCGTCAGCGGCGTTCTCTCTGCGGGAGGAACGTAGCGAGGCGTTGTATTGTGCGCGCTACTGCACGCGGTAATCATCAACCAGCCAGCGATTAATGCGCTAAGCCACAGGCATCTTTTCAGCATGAACAATCCTTAAAACCTGACATTTAAATCGAAAGCGAGGGAGATATTCCGCTCACGTTTACCGTCGTAGGGGCGTTTATCCCAAATCAGCATCACCCCGCCATCTACGACGTTGTTCCATTTGAGCCGTTGTCCGTATCCCACCTGAACGATGGCACCAGCGTCCTGGCCTTGCTGCCAATAGCCACCTACGCCAGCCAGACCTTGCTGCGTCCACACGGTGTCATAATGGCGGTAAAGAACCTGCTCCGCGCTCAGAGCCGGTACCACGGAAAAATCACTCTTCGGGTTGTAATACGGCACATTCTCTTTGGTGTTGGTGCTCCCGCCGATGCCCGGGGTAAAGTCCAGGGTGAAGCGCGGCGTTGTCCACATGCGCTCTTTTCCGCTGAGTCCGTATTCGATGCGATCGTTACCATCTGAGAAATGTGATGCGGCAAACGACAGTTGATATTCACGTCGTTCGTTTTGATACCAGCGAACAAACATATCGCCGCCGTTGGCATACACGCCGCTACGCAGCGCGCGCAGTGGCGTATTACGCGACAAGCGCTCGGCCGAACCGCCTACGCGCCAGTTGTCATTGAAGTCATGCCAGCCGGAAAGACGACCGCCAATTTTCTGACCATCGCCATAATTTCGGCCAGAGACTTCCATTTCTGCCCAGTAGTCGCGGGAAGTCCATTCCGCCCCCGCCGCCAGATCGCGGCTGATGCCTTTACCTTCCTCAAATTCGCCGGTAGCAAAGTTGAATCCAGTAAACAAGCGCCAGTTGTCGTTAATTGGCGGACTGTAAATGGCAGTATTGATGTTGAAGTCATTCTTACCGCTGACCGGGCTATCGGACGAGATCCCTTGTGTGCCGCTAATGCGCACTTCCGACATTTTGTGGACATCACGAATACGCGCGAGGCGCAGCGTCGCTTCATCATCCGGGCTACGGGCGATGACGTCATCCGTCAGTTCATCGGCCTGCCTCCATTCCTGGAGATCCAACGCAACATAAGCCTGCTGACGTTCCAGTTCCAGGTTGCTTGGCTCAATCACTTCCGCCAGCTTCAGCTCTTTCTCCGCCGCATGCGGCAAGCCACGTGCTTCAAGAACGGAGGCATAAGATATGCGCAGCCCCTGGTTACCTGAACCTGTTCGCGCCAGATGCTCTGCGAGCTTTTCAGCCTCAGGTAGTTCATTGGCAGCAATATAATATTGCGTCAGCATCGACTGTCCGAGCAGCCAGTTATCGTTAGGCTGCGGCGTTGGCGAACCATAGATGCGTCGCAGGTACGGACTCTCTTTGATTAGGTTTTCGGCCTGTTTTTTAGCGGCATCAAAGTTTTCATTATCGATATGCGCGTAGAACAGATCCTGTTGATCCTCAGGACCAAGCGGCGTAACGGGAATCGGTCCATTCGGGTAGTAGATGCTCATCAGCATCGCTTCGGTTTTTTCTGGCTGGCGTTCGCTTAACCATGCCGATGCTACCCAGCGTTTTGCGTAGTTTGGCACTTCGCCGCTCGCAGAAAGCGATTCGTATTCCTTAATCACTTCAGACGTTCGCTTACGAACCAGCAAAGCCCCCATGCGGTCAATTCTCGCCCGACGGACATCATTCTGCGCGGACGGCTCATCCTTCCAGGCAGCCAGCAACTGGTCATAGCGGGCCAGCGCTTTATCCGCCACGATAAACCGCTCTTCTTCATTACGTGCAGACGTATAGGAGGAGCGTACCATTTCGGCGGCCGCATCAAGCTCAAGGCGGCGCTTCACAGGATCTGCCGTAGGCACTACCTCCGCCATATTTAAGGCGGGTCCGGAAACACGGTTTGCTGACAGAGCAGACAGCAGCGTAGATTTTGCATTTTTGTTGCCAGGATCAACGTCATCCGCCTGGCTGGCAACCAACAGCGCGTCCCAGTTTTTTCCCTGAGAATGATATACGTAGGCAAGTAGCGCATCGGAGTCAGCACCCGGATGTGCCTGTGCCCATTTATTCGCTTCAGTAAGGGCTTGCTGATTGTAGCGAGCATCTGCCAACGTCATTATCCAGCCGGTGCGTACGTCAACGTTGTCAGGCTCTTCCTGTAAAACGCTTTCCCATACCGCCAATGAATCATTCCAGTTTTTCTGGTTACGGTACGCACGTGCAGCGGCGACTTTGCCGCGCGCAGGCACATCCATCTGCCCACGATAGCGCTGCCAGATTTCAATAGTGGCTTTATCGTTGTTATCAACCCAACTGGAAACTTGCAGCCAGTCGGCAACCTGATTTGGCGTTAGCGCGCTTTGCTTTCCCTGATCCTCTAGATAACGCAATAACGGTGCACTATTACCACCCCGCGCTTCAATAACCAAAGCGTCATAATCTGATGTCGCTGCAGAGATTTGCATAGGGAAAAGAACGCTTGCCGTAAATAAACAGCTTAAAGACTTAAAACGTTTAATGAAGTTGGCATGTCGACGCATACTTAACATATCTGCCCTTATAACTTACATCAGAGTAAAAATAAGCGTTTTCAATATATTACAGTCAGTTACTTACGATACCCGACCATGTAAGATGCAATGCCGCTTATTTTGCAATAGGGTTATGAAGCAATTAATTCTTTCGTCTTATTGACTACCCGCGCCTCGCCCTCTAATCGTGGGAAAGCAGGCGTAAACTCGAAAATTTTATCACTCAGCGTAGTTCGTGGCTATGCGATACGAAAACTCTTAGACAAAAAAGTATTTTAGACTAAATAATCCTAATACTCTTGGGATTGAATTCTGGATTTAGATTAAGTTTGCATGACGAAACCTTGTGACGATGATAACTATTGCTGGTTGGCATAGCTACACCGCGCAACTGTTTGCATGATAACTATTGTGTGCGGATAGAGAAAGTTCTGATAATAATGCCCCTGATAACAACAAAGATAACAATGTAAATAATATAACCTAATTTTAAGTTTCGAACAGGGTCGATAAAATGAAATTAAAGGTACAGTCATAAGCAGAACTAAGTACAGTAAAAAAAACAGTAAAAACTCAATAAAATCAAATGACTTCTTGACCTATCCTAGAAATCTACCAAAATTGGTATTTTGGTATCCGCCATAATACGTGCGCGAAGAATTGTGCATTGCTCAACTCGCTAAAGTATTTACCAACCTTGCGTATTATTGACAGTATCAACCACACCCCGTTTACCCTTACAATTTGAAAGCTTATTTACATTGAAAATAATTTATATACCCTAAATAATTCGAGTTACATGAAGGCGGCAAGTGAGTAAATCCCCAGGAGTTTAGCGAACTATGTGACTGAAGTGAGCTAGCGTAGCCAAGGTACATGCAGCTTAAAGAATGACGGGTATAGACACATAATTTTTTGCACTTACCTTCCCTCCAGCCTTTGAGGTAATTTGGACAAAGATGCCAATGGGAGCTGGTCAATGAAAATCGTTAACGCTGAAAAAAAACACATCCCCGCCATACGCGATATCTACGCCCATCATGTTAATCACGGTACCGGCAGCTTTGAAACTGACCCGCCGGATACCCGCGAGATGCAGGATCGTCTGGAAAAAATCCGCAGTCTGGGACTGCCATGGGTTGTCGCATTGCAAGAAGATAAGGTCATCGGGTATTGCTATCTCACCCGTTACCGCGAGCGTTATGCCTATCGCTATACCCTCGAAGATTCGATTTATATTGACCCGACGGCACAGCGTCAGGGGGTGGGAAAAGCGTTGCTACGCCATGTAATTGAGTGGGCTGAAACGCAGGGTTATCGGCAGTTGATCGCTATCGTCGGCGACAGCAATAATCAGGGATCGCTGAAAGTCCATCAGCAGGCCGGATTTACGAAAATAGGTACGCTGACGAACATTGGATTCAAGCATGGGCTCTGGCTTGATACGGTATTAATGCAACGCAGCCTGGGTACAGGTAACAGTACGCTACCAGCGGATTTCGATGCCGCTATTTAACATTGCTAAGGGGTGACTTCAGGATACTGTCTTCTGGTAACCCTCAGACAAACAGAACCACAATCAGGTATAACGTAGCTATTATATAATTCTACGTTTTTCAGCTCGTTAGAACGAAAAAAGCACCCGAACGTTAATGAACGGATGCTTTCTAAATAGAATAACTCAGTTTTACTTAGCGGGCGGCCCCGCCTGGTGCGCCAAAGGCATCACGGGGCAAACGTCTTTTCAGCCCGAAGATGTTTCATCCCTGCGCGTGATATTTCGCCAAATCCCCCCCGACAGTCTCAGATTTTCAGGCCCGCTATTCAGGATTTGGGTTACACATTTCAGGTAATTGTCTTTCCAGCGCTCAATAAAAGAAGACTGGCTTTCAAACCTCTGCGGATCGACCATTTTCTCCAAAACAAAATGGATGCGCCCGTCTCGCCACACCGGAACACCAAATACGGTGGGTAAGTGCATTTTCCAGGCAAGTCGAGAGCAAAAGGTGGAGTAGGTA